>CAIRGO010000114.1 GCA_903878115.1 Akkermansiaceae bacterium
GATAATCCGGTGACACCGGCGAGTTTGGTAAAAGTCTCGCGGGTGGTTTCTGGGACAGGTTTGTTAAGATCCCATACGATATGGGCGGTCTGCGCGACTTGCGCACGGGTGGCCCGGCGTTCTTCAAGTTCTGAGATAAAGTGCGCCAACATGGACTCCGCACGTGATGCAGAATCGACGATAAAAGAACTACGCCCGAACCACAGACTCTCAAAGACAAATTTATCGCTGAGACTATCTTCTTTGTCTCCAACCCGCAGGCATTGCGGTGGTTGGCGTCGTTTCGGGTGGGTCTGGAGATGAGCGAGAGCCGCGTCGGCAGCGCTAGCACTATCGGTCATGTAAATGAACGAGTCGCCGCGTCTGGTAAGCCACTCGAGTTCCTCAGGGATCGATCGGCGCGGCGTCTGAGGGCGAATCACCAACGGAGGCATCGGGGTAAATGAATTAAGCAAGGCACTAGGGAGGCGCAGTGGCAACGAGGCGCGGGCGTAGTTGTTAGCGCGTCTCAAATAGTCAGTCACAAGGATCAGCAAGGCGGCAAGGATGAGGAACTCGGTCATGCGCAAATTCCAGTGGTCAAGACGATTGGCTCTAACGAGATCCGCCTCACTCATCTGTGGCGGAGGGTTCTTGGTGGATTCATCCGACAAGCCCACATCGATCCCTGCCGATGTTTCTGGACCGCTTATCTGAGCGTCAAGCAGTTCCTCGGGAGTCGCATCCTTGGGTAGTGCTTGAGAACGATTCATTTTCTGCCGTTGCCATTCGGGGACAGTGGATTTTTCGGTGTTGCCCAAGTATTTCAAATCGGCCTCGTCCATTCCCGCCGTATCGAGGAATTCGCCTTCAGCGTCTTCCGCAAAGCTGATCTGCGCGACCTCTCCACTGCGGCTTTGGAGGGCCGCTTTGCGGATCTTCTCCTCACGAGATTCGACTTTGGTCAATTGACCTCCGGGGATTACTTGGATACGATTGATGTAGGTGGATGAATTGACTTTGGCGCAGACAAAAGCCACAAGTGTTAGAGCGGTGGCGAGGTAGCGGAACAATGGTCGATACCGCAACCAATAGACCACCCACAGCAGCAGAACGCTCAGCCAGAGCGCCACACTGAGATATCCGATTATACTAAAAATGTGCCAATTCATTGATGTGAAAATTAAAATTGTGGGTTACTTTCGCTTCTTAGTGATTTGCTCATCCCATTGGGTGAACGCGTAGTAAACCAAGTTAACACCGAGGTTCAAAGCCGCGTCGCGCATTTCTGGGGTGACGTCAGTGAAGCCTTGGCTCTTCCAGGCATCGTTCATGTCGCCGGGATGGTAGAACACAATCCAGCGTCCTTCATGTTTCACGCCCAGCGGTCGTCTGCCACCATGGTGCCAGAATGCGGGTGCTCCGTTAGGAAAGCTAAACGGCAACTGATAAAGCATGTCGTCATCAGCAATATCTAACATCGGTTTATCAGGAAATACCTGGCTCATCAAACGAGTGAATGACTGATGGAATTTAGCGCTACCAGCATCGGCGATAAGCATGCCGCCGCCGAGGCAATATTCACGAAGGATTTTGATGTCATCTGAGCTTACTCGTCCTATATCGCCGTTGCCAGTGATGAAGACAAAGGGCGGAAAACCGTCCTTGGGGTACTTTGCAAGCATCGAGATCGAGTGACTTTCGCCTTTGCCAGCGATTTTAGTTAGGCCTGTGGCGGTGGCGAAGTAGCGGAGGAAATTGATGTCGGAGGCTGATTCGTTCATGCCATCGTCCCAGCCGTCTCCTCCGTGATCGAGGCGGATGAAGCGAATTTTGTAATCGTCCATTCCTTCGGGCCAACCGCCCTTGGTTCCGCCACCCTTGCCGATTTTACCACTCTTGGCATTGGTCGCCGCATCGTAGGTTAGCTGGGTTTGTTTTTCGATCATTTCGTCAACCGAAGTGTGATCAAGATCAGGCATGTCGAAGAGGATCGCCGAGTTAGGTCGGAGGCTGAGGGTTTTCTGCTTTTTCTTTTTCGGTTGGACCATTTTTACCATCGCCACAACTGGGTTGCCACTGCCCTTGGGAACGCGATAGGGTTCGACGCAACCAGGAAGACTCAACAAGTAAGGGATAAAAATAATGACGACGAAGTGAGTGAGCACACTGCCATAAATACTGCGGCGGTGGCGTGGGTCGCGACCGTGGGTGCGCAGGCTCTCGAGTAGGTGGTCACCATGCAGTGGTCCGCCAGTCTCGCCAGTGAAAGCAGCGCAAACTGAGCGACTCCGCAGCAGAACGAGCAGCCACACTGAGTAAAGTGCCACTGCTAGAGCGGGCCAGCAAACATCCCAAATCAGCATCAACGTGGTGACACCATCTTGCTTTTCACTATTGACGTCGAAACCTGAACCCAAGATCGAGTAGGCAGCCTGCCATGTGACATAGATGAAAGCCGCCACCGCGATGCAGGTAACAACAAGCGCTATGCGAAGAGCTTGATAGGTAGCACGATTGCGAAATAGGCCCGCCATGCCGGCTAGGAGACAAAGAGCACCAGCGATGCCGAAAAACTGGAGGCAGAATGTAAACATCCGAGTGGAGCCATTGCCTTGAAACAATATCGACACTAGGGTATTGCGAGCTAGGAAGGCATCAAGCGCGGGCGCGCCCCACGACCAGGCCGTGATGCAAAGCCCAGCCAGCATCAGCACCGCGATGGCGATCACACGCGCCTTGTGCACAGAGGGATTCGTCGGTATCTCGTCGATCCGTTCTGCGGGAATAGGTTGCTTGGTTTGGTTCATGTTATCGATGCCGTGAAGCTAGGGTCACAAAGAGGGAAAAATGCAGAGGTTACTTGAAAAGATCCTCATCGCCAGCAGCTGGCACCGTGGGACCTGGCTCTGCCTTTTTCAAATCCTTCTCGATGGTTGACTCTGGTTTCACCGGTTCGGGCGCAGTCGTTTTGGGTGTCTCAGCTGCAGGCGTTTCAACCTCAGGTGATTTTGTTTTGGGAGCAGCGCTCGGGGCCGTAAAGCGACTGCCGAGATCTTGAGGTTTGATTCCGTGTTGTTCCGCGATGCGGCGCATGGCGATGTTGGTTTCCTTTACTGCTAGATCGACGCGTTCGCTTTCGCTCATTTTCGAACTGTCATCGCCGACGATCGAACGCCAGATATAGGGCGCACTAGTGGCGAGAAGAAGCAAAACATGGGCGACCACCGTGAAGATGATGATCGATTTGAGACTGCGACCATTGAAATTGCTAAGCATTTCGTCCGGTGTTTTTTCGTTAGATGGGGTATCTTTCATGATATTATTATAGAAGTGAAAAGTGATGTGTTAGAAAAATGGTTGTTAATTTGATTCTTTACCGACGGCTTCGATGATACCGCCAGCGGCGGCGATTGCTTGGAGCACAGGTTCGAAGTTTTCTTTGGGCAGCGAGGCGTCACAATTGAATTGCACATGGCGTTGTTCATCGGAGACGGTGCTGGTGAGCAAGGCGCGCACGCCCCACTCAACGTCCTTGGGCCCATCGACCTGCGCGCCGTCGAAGTAAATGGCTCCTGCGTTGTCGATAGATATGCGTGCGACCACCGATACCTCATTCTTGCGAACATGCTCGGAGAGCGGAAGAGTCACTTGAAGATCGGAGCGCTCTTTGGATGTCTCGCTGCAAACGAGGAAAAAAATGATCAGCAGGAAGGCAATGTCGCCCATGCTCGCGATCGGTATCACAACCGGGCGTCTTTTCTTGCGTTGGGGAAGACGTTTCATTATTTTTTTTCGTTTTCAACTAAGGCGACGACGCCTCCGTTAGCGCTGATGGCAGCGAGAGCTTGGAAATAGTTTTGATAAGGAGTGCCTGCGGCCGACTCCAGCATGACGACACGTTTTTCTGGCTCTAACGTGGCGAGTTCGAGCGCGGCCAGGCGTTCGTTGAGAGCTTCAAGGGTGAGTCCCTTATCGTTGAAAAATATCTCGCTGCCGCGCAGGTTGACGGTGGGTGTTTTGTCCGACTGTGCGGTGGTGGATTTCTCGCCAGCCGGCAGGTCAGCAGTGATCGATTTCACCTTTACCAAGGTGGTTGCCACTAGGAAATAGATGATCAAAAGAAACGCGATGTCAGAGAACGAATCGGTCGGAATCGTTATCTCGCGGTTCTTTTTTTCACGGCTTAATTTTTTTCTCATTGCTGATCAATGGTGGGTCAAGATGAACTCGACGATTTCGCTGTTAGCCTCTTGAATTTCGAGTTCAATTTCGTCACTCCAGCGGTTGTAAACGCTTTGCGGAATCACAGCTGAAAGAGCGATCAGAAGACCTGCGGCGGTAGTGATCAAGGCCTCAGCAATACCAGCGGCAACGGCGCCACCACCACCTGCGGCGCTGCCAGATTGAGCGAGTCCCGCGAAGGAGGCGATCATCCCGGTCACGGTGCCGGTCATTCCAAGTAGGGGTGCCGCAGTGCCAACGGTAGTGAGCACGTCGAGGCGCTTGTTGACCACACTCAGTGCTTGGGCGCTGTATTCATCCATGACTTGACCAACAACGAGTCGCATTGTTTCGGAACTTTCGTTTTTACTTTTGAGTTGTTGATAGGAGCGGAGGCCGGCAAGTAACACCGAGGCGAGCGGGCCGCCAGTGGCAGAGCACGCTGAGATCGCTGTATCGACTTCATTGGCGCGCAGGTGGACCAATACCTTGGCACGCAGCGAGCGGGTATCGATTTTGCGGTTTGCGCGGAATGCGCACCAGCGGTCATAGACTACGGCGAGACTGACGAGGCTGCAGGCCATGATAGGGACCATTAGCGGTCCGCCTTTGAGTATTTGTTCTAACATGATGTGGGATGTGGTTGGAGAGTATTAATTGTTGGGCTGATGAGATGAAGAATGTTGAGTGCGTCGTTGAGTGAGAGTTTGAAGCATTGGATCGGCAGTGAATCATCTGGTTCAATGACCAACTCGCCGCTGGCGTGGTGATATCGACTTGCTTGAATGTCCTTGAGTGAAATGCGGGCGAAGAATTTTCTACGGGCGACGGCGAGCATGATCAATTCTTTTTCGGTGACGCAGAGCCACACCGGGCTATGTCGCCACCAGCGACCGGTATCAACACGGGTGCCGCTGCGGATGCAAAGCCGTGGTTCGGTTGCATTGGTTTCGGCCTGTAGGAGTTGTTGTTCGAGTGAGTTCAAGGGAATGGCTGTCGTTCTAACGGTTTTTTTGTTCTTCTTTAATGGCTTCGATCATTCGCTCGCGAGCCACGGCCTCATCGGCGACGATTTTTTCAAAGGCGGGATCGGCGAGGCGGCCGCGGGCGTATTTGGCCCAAATGCCGTCAGGGAAATCGAAAGTGACACGTCGGTAGAGTTTGTAGGCCTCATGGAGGTCGGGGCGACCAGGCGAGCGTTCGAAGCACAGTCCGCTCCAGTATAGTGCTTGGGCGCGAATTTCAGGGCCATCGTATTCTTCGTTGTCAATGACGCGTTGGAAACTGGCAATAGCTCGATCGTATTGACGGGCACGCATGTAGTTTTGCGCGGCACTGAGTGCGGCGAGTCCAGCCAGTGGGTCGGCGGGGAAACGTTCCTGCAATTTCGAGTAGATCATCGCAGCATTGAGAAACTCGGGGTAGCTCAACTCGTCGAGGCGCAGCACCTCTGCCAGCGATTTTTCGTCCTTTTGATCGCGCAGATCGTCGGCCTGTTTTTTGAAGGCTAGGCCTTTTTTCTGGAAGTAGCCGCCGAGACGTGACATGGTGGTGGGGATCAACTCGTCGTCGGGATATTTGTAGGAGAGTTTGATGTATTCTTCGATGGCATTATCGACTTCGCCCATCTTCTCATAGACGAGACCGACTTTGTATTGTGCCTTGGCCGCGAACTCGGATTTCGGATAGTCGCTGGGGATTTTCGCAAAGCGGGCAAGCGCGTCCTGATACATCGGCATGCGGCTTTCATCGTTCTTGGCGAGGTCGGCGAATTCTTGGGCGAGGTTGCCTAACAAATATTCAGCATGCGCCTTGAGTTCCTCGTCGTGGTGGCTAGCGAGAGTCTCGGCCAGTAGTTTTCTGGCTTGGCCGATCTCGCGGCGGGCGAGACTCTCTTGGTCCATCTCGCGGTGTTTTTTGGCCAGCTCGAAATAACATTCGGAAAGGGTGAAACTGGTGCGCACAGCCGTTTCGCTATCAGCGTAGCGCTTGCTGAAGGGCTCAATGACGCCGTCGGCACCCTTGTTGACAGTGACCGTGTAGGACTGGTCATCGTAGGTGACGGTGACATCATCGCCGTAGCGGACCGGGAAGCCGTTGAGTTCCACCGAGGGCAGAACTGCGGGTGGCGTTTTGTCGGCATAGCTGAGGGAAAAGACTCCTTTGAAAATTCCGGAATGCACTTCAGTTTCACGAATCGGATAGCGCGTGACGGCACCACTGGTCCCCTTGAGTTGGATTTCTGCCAAGTCGCGATCCGGCCCACGGTCGAGTCCGGAGGCAACCAGGCGTAAGTGGATTTTTTCGCCGACAAAAGCGCTCTCGAGCGTGTTGGTGAAATCATCGGACAGGACATCCAGGACGGCGTGACTGCGTACGATGAAACAGGCGCTCTTCCACTGGACTTTTTGCTGCTCGTCCTGCCATGGATAGGCGATGTGGACGATGTCGCCGATCTTGACGGCGAGGCCCGGCGGGATGGCGGAAGCGGGTAGCTCGGCGGCATCCTTGGTGGCGAAACTGCGGCTTGGCGCGTCGCCGAGAATCAACGGCACGGCGAAGGAAAAACGTCCTTCCTCAAGTTGCGGTTGCTGGGTGGGCGCGACGGGTAGATTGGTGAGCAGATAGCCATCTGGCGCTTTGACTCCATTGCCCGCGAGGGTGCCGATGAGTTTCAGCGTGCCAGGTGTCTTGACGTCGAAGGCGGCACCAGCAACTCCAGCGGCAACGCGAGCAGCTTCGGTCTGAATGTAGGCGTTGATCGTGCTGCTTCCTGCTAGGGCGAGATGGGGAACTACTACATCAAAACGCAAGTCCGACCCGATCACCGCGTCGAGCTTACGACTCGACAGATCATCACCGCTGACGTGAGCGTATTCCAAAGTGCGGCGCGGGAGAATGGTTTCCAGGCCGGAGGCAGGCGGTTTCGCGGCTTTGTCTGTAGGGGTTGTCTTGGCCGGTAGCGCCTTGCTGTTCTGGGTGTAGGCTGCCATCATCGGCAGCGCATATTGCGCGTGGCTGATGGTGACGGTGCGGTCGGCGGGGATTCCCGGGTCTAGATTTTCGATATCGCGATAAGTCGCGGTCAGTGTGCCGCCTTTGACCATTTTAATCTCCGCCGGGCGAGTGGGTGCTCCTTCGACCGGGAAAACACGGCCAATGAACTGCCCGCTGTGCACTTCGGTTTCGACCGCCTGGAGGGTGGCCTTTTCACCGCCGCTGGAGATGACGGTGAAATCTACCGTGTCCCGCTCCGGGCTGGTGTCGAGGTCGGCGTCATCGATGACCATGGCCACCGGGTCGTCGAAACGGAAGCGGCGAACGGGCTCTAGCAGCAGGGTGCGTTGACCATCCGGGGTGTTCGTGTAGTTGAGGAACGAGGCGTTGATCGCACCGTTGTTGTAGGCGACGGAGAGTTGTCGTTCAAGGCGATCACGCTTGGGAGTGGCGGACGTGGGGTCCTGATAGCGGACGGTGATGCGGTCGCCGGGCAACACTTCAAGCTGCTGGTTTTCGCGAAGCGTCAGGTAGTCCTGCGCGACTGGCAAGAGTGGTTTTCCTTCGCGGTCACCGATGGTGATTTTACGGATCGACGGAGCCACGCCTTCGTAGCCCTGAATGACCAGACGGACAACGCGCGCGCGGGTGTTTTCACCGAAAGCCACTTCTAGGCCGTCGCCGGCAGCCTTGGTGATTTTCGCTGGCTGCGGAATGTTAGCGCGCACTCCTTCGGGGAAAGTGCTTGGATCAAACATCGCGTCTGGGCAGGCGACGAGTTCCTGCTTGCCCGCAACATCACAGAGCAACACTGGCTTGCGTTTCGCGAAACTCGCCTGTCCGTCGTGACACCAAACTTCGATTTCGTGCAGGCCCGGGGAGAGCTCGCGTTCGATGGTGAGCGGGTCCGTCGAGGTAATGTTGGCTGGCTTGCCATCGATCAGGAAAATCGTACGGATGACTCCTTTGTCATCGGCCAGCGGCAGGCCGGTGATTTGGAAGCGTCGATTCGCAATGGCCGGTTGATAGAACATGGCGCGGAATTGGATCAGCGCTGAGTAGTCTGGGTGGCCGGCGTTGACCAGCGGCAGTTCCTTGGCGGAAATGTTAGCCACGTTGGCGGCCAAGTAACGGATCGAGGCACGTGTGGAGGTCAGTTCCATGATTTCCCGCCAATCGACCGGAAGTTCACTGCCTTTCGGGTTAGTAACCGCCATGCCGCCGTTATAGGTCGGGAACGAGGAAATGCGCGGGCGACCGTCCCACGGGGCGAGATATTCGGGGTAGCGCGAGCGGGTAGTCCAGTCCTTACCGTTCATCGACGTTTGTAATACGAAGCGGGTGAGCGACTGGCCGGCACCGCCACTGTCGAGAGTCATGCGGCCTAGGGTCACGTTGTCGTTGAGGTCGATGCCAAAGGTGCGGGTTTTTTCCCGATCACCGGCGGCACCTTGCCAACCAGGGTAGTCCTTGGAACTGATCACCATGTTAGGGTCACGACCAGGAGCGCTTTCCGAGGCGAAGGCAAGCGCCTGGGCACTGGTGGTCGGCACTACGCCTTCGAACTGACCGCTGAAGGGCGAAGTTTCTGTGAGCTCTAGACGGCGGATCTCATCGCCGCTGGATGTGAGAAGATTGACCGTCAATCGGTCGGGGCTGGCGGTCTTGCTTTGGTCGAGGTCGGTGACACGGAGATAAATTTTGTTGCCTGGGCGAACAGAGCGGGTGCCGAGAGCGGCTTGCGCCGTGGATAAGCCGAGTTCCTCAACGGCGAGTTGCCGCTCACCCTCGCGCGGCGGGAAGGCACCGGCAGTTAGATCGAGGAAGGCATCAGAGGCCACGCCGATCACGGTCGTCGGATCGGGCGGTAGATTGGCCATCTTCTCGCGGAATTGTGGCGAGTAGCCGAAGCGGATTTCGTCTTCCCCTAACACTTGGAGAATCTTGTCACCGGGTGTTGGCGGGCCGAGGGCGGTTGGCAGTTCGGCGCGGAACTTGTCCTTGCTGTCGCCGAGCGGGTGGAGCAGCACGCGCTCGGAGTCGCCGGACTTGGCGCGGACCTCGACCTCGATATCGGCACCGAGACCGGAGACACCGAGGGTTGGGTCGCGCAGGTTGATTTTTAGAGCCGTGCCGGGGACAATACTGGCATCTTCCTGAGATGGCCCGAGTTCAATTTCGCTGGCCTCGACGAGCTTGCGCATTTGGAAATGGATCTTGCCGCGCAGGATCATGGCGTCGGCATGTTTCGGTTGTTGGCGGAGAACTTCCTCGATTTCATTGAGTGCCTCTTTGTAGTTTTCCTGATCCATCAAGACCTCGGCACGGGCGTAATGGACGCGCAGGCGGAAGTCTGGTTGGCGAAAGCGCATCAGCTTGTCGAGCTCAATGAGGGCCGAGGAAAAATTCTTGGTGACGCGGTCCACTTTGACCGAGCCGAGGGCGGCTTCGAGCTGCATTTCGGAACCATCATATTCAGCGGCATCGGCAACCTTGCGGAACCAAGCGCGGGCGGTAGGCAGCGCACCTTTGCGGAATGCGAGAGTGGCGTAGGCGATCTTGAGGCGCGCCTCCTGCTCGGGGCTGAAGGTGCCGACAGCCTCGCGCGACCAGATCGTCAGTTCCTTGACCAAATCCTCTGCCTGAGTGCCGCGCTCGGCCTCGGTATTGCGCTGAAGAAGCCAGAACGCGTATTCCAGCGTTAGCTTGCGCAGCAATGGTTGCAGTTGGTCGGCATGGGCGACGTAAAGATCCCAAGCGGTGTCGTAGTTGTCTTGCACAAACTCGGCGTGCGATTTGTAAATCGGATAGGCCGGATCGGTTTCATCGACTGGGATTTCAGCCGCGCCGATCGCAGCGGCGGCTCTGCCAGAAACGCCGCGGACCCGGGCCGCGATGACGGGTGCCCCCCAATCGTTCTGCTGCAAGAGTTGGCGGCCAGCCGGACCACGCAAGGCGGAACGGGCAAATGTCGCCGCAATCGAAGGGGCATCGTTCTGCATGCAGGCTTCGGCTAGCAAGGACAACGCGATGGCTCCCACGGAATTCGGATCATCCTTGGTAGCAGCAGCGTGCCAGAGTCCGCCGGCCAAAGGTTCGAGCGGGCTCCATAGCTTTTTTTCCTGGGCTTCCTTCGCGATCCTAACAACCAAGGCCTCGTAGCCTTGGCCTTTCGAATAGGCACCCAGCGGGGCGTTCTCGCGGAACAAGGAAAACACGAGGGCACGCGTGGAGTCGGACCACTGAGGCAGGGCCACGACCGACTGCAGACCAGTGACCTCCACCATAGCCGGAGCGGCGGTAACTCGGTCCACCACGGTCTTGAATGCCGCCTCTACGGCTGCGGGAGCGGCGTCTTTCGGTAATGAAAACAACTCGCGGCTGACATACTCGGAATCATTGACAAGCATGGCTGGCGTCATCGCGGTGCGTCCGAAAAGTAACCTGTGCGCGGCCATGTTGTGGTAGGCGGGATCCATCTTGTTGTAAGCGGGTGTTTTCACTAATTCCTGAAACAGCGCTTTGGCCTCTGGAGTTCCAGCGTCAACACAATGCAGCCACATGCCAAAAACGGGTTCTGACAATGTCCCGGACCCCATCTGCTGGCGTAGCAGCTTACTCAGATCTGCACTCAATCCCGGCAGGGCTTTGATTACATTCTTGTGCCCCCATTGATCCCAACCGTTCACAAATTCCGGACCGAAGCCCAGTCGCGAATAGGAATTTCCCAATTCGACTTTGACCATGGCCTGCGCGAGTAAATACTGCGGCAACTCCATCGCTGCGGGCGGTGCAGTAGTGAAGTCGGAAACAAGCTTCTGTAAGATCTTTTCCTGATCGGCGGGTGGTGCCTGTTTGAGAAACTTATCCCATAGTCCCAGCAATCCCGGCGTCGCGGGAGTGCCGCCTTGCAGTTCCTTTTGCATGGCATTGAAGGCGGTCATCCGATCCTGGCTCGTGGCTCCCTTGGCGATCTGTTTGCTGATCTGATCGTAGCCAGCACCGAGGTTTTCGTATTGCTTGGAGAGGGCGGCTATATTGGCTCCCTCACGGTTGGCCCCGCAGTTCCATACTAGATCAATGGCGCTCTTCGCCGAATCGAACCGCCACATCTCGGATTTCATCATCACTGGCACCATGGAGCTCACAGTATTGGCTCCGGCCACAGCGAATGCCCGCACCAGCGCGGCGTCGGGTTGAGGATTTCCCGCAAGTTGCGGGGCGAGTGTTTTCGCCTCTTCTACCGTTAGAGTTTTATCAAACAACGGCACATTGGGAGCGGCCATCGAGTTGAAAACTGCCGGTGCTTTCGCAACCAACGCACGCATCTCGGCACCAGAGAACAGAGCTGTAATGCTTCTGCCTCCTGCTCCAGTCACCTTCAGAGAGAGGACAGACTGCACTTGGGCGGCAGGCATGACCGACAGTGCTTTCAGAATCGGGGCCGCCTTAACCTCCCGCCGGGGGGCCAAGTAGCTCAAGTATGTTGGAGTGTCGCCTTCGCTGAAATTCATCCAGCCCTTGGCGACGAGTATGGATCCCTCGTAAGGAAGTGCAGACACCAGTGCTTCGGCTGCCTGAAGCGGCTTGTCCATTAAGGAATCCGGAATGGGCGTCTTAGCCCGGAACAGTGGGGCGGCTTCCTTGTTGAAGGAAACGATAGCCATCACCCAGTTTATTCGCGCTTTAAAAGTAGTAGGAAGATTCGGGGCCGCCGCCAACTTGCCTGCTGCTTCAAGCCAGGCATCGTCGGCAATCGTGAACGATTCCAATTTTTCGCAAACCCACTCGAGGTCTGTGGTGTTTGGCGGTGAATTGCTGAGAATCGCCGCGATTCGGTTGCAAAGCGCTGGAATGTCGTTGCGGGTCTTGGCTTGGGTGATGAACCAATCGTCGAACTGGCGGGCGCGACCGAATGTCCGCAAGCGGTCGCCGTCCTCGCGCATCAAGAGGTAAGCACCGTCGATGTCGCCGAGTTGGTTGATCAGCAGACGGTAGGCCGCAGGTGCGGCGTCGCCGACGATCTTGGCGTCCACTGTCGGGTTCTTGAAGAGCTTGCGATAAAAGCTGACCGCTGCCGACCAATCACCGGCGCGTTCCGCCGCCTGACCGGACAGCCACAGGGTGGCGGGCTCGGGGGCAGGCTGAGCTAACAGCCACGGTTTTACGGCGGCAAACGCCTGTGCCGAGCGACTTTCCTTCAACCCAGATTCCAGGATTTGTGAAACCGAGGCTTCCGTCTGAGTGGGGGCGTTTTTGAAAGCGGTGATCTGATCGTCGAGCGGCGCGGCGGAAGCCGGACGGACGGCAAGCAGGAGAATGAGTGCAAACAATCCGGAAACCAGTCCGACGGGTTGAATCGTGGAACCGACAGGCGTCAGCATGAGCCCAACGGGCTCTCTCATACTAGCCCAGGGCAACGCCCTGGGTTGTCGACGCAAAAGGGAATGCAGTCTGTAGGCCTGCTTCATAAGGTGGTAGGCGCCCCCGGGTATGAGGCAGGCCTTCAGCCTGCGAATCATGACTATGGCAATACCCAGGGCGTTACCCTGGGCTATGATGAATGAGCCCGTTGGGCTCGTGGATGATGAAGTTGGGCTCACGGATTCGCCCAGTGAACTAGTAGCAGAGACCATTGGGATCGCCGAAGCGTGGGCAATGATGGAGCCCTTTCGTGTAGCTAAGTCAGTCATTAGAAATTCGTCCCTCGTCATTCCATGGGTATTTGGGTAATTCGTCATTCTCTTCATTTCTCATTCTCCCTTTCCAGTTGATTGAGTTCCAAGTTGGTTTCGAGTTTGATCATGCTTTCCTGCGACAACTGGGCGCGGGCGTAGGCGGCCCACTGGCTTTCGGGGAAGTCGTAGGTCAGTCGCTTGAAGATCGAGTAGGCGGCCATCGGTTGGCGAAGTTCTTGGTAACACATGCCGACCCAATACATCGCCTGGGCGCGGACGTTCGGGCCGTCGTAGCCTTCCTCGGCCACGACCCGCAGGAAGGCGTTTAGCGCGTCTTGGTGGCGAAGCGCGCGGAAGTAAGCTTGGCCAGCGCGCAATCCGGCTTGTCCGGCGAGTTCGTTGTCCGGGAAGCGTTCCTGGAGACGGCCGAAGATGCGGGCGGTCTTGATGAATTCGTTAGACGCCATTTTTTGGAGCGCTTGCCCCTCGAACATCGCGTCCTTGTCAATCACGACCCCATCCGCTCCTACGGCTTTGGCTAACAGTGGCTTGGCTTTTTCCTCGTAGGCGGTGGCGGTCTTGAGGAAATGGCTGCCGAGTCGTGCCATGGCGGTGGCGATGAACTCGCTATCCGGATACTTATAGGCGAGTTTGACGTATTCTTGGGCCGCGATTTCTGGTTCCTTGAGCGCTTCATAGACTAAGGCGATCCGGTATTGCGCCTTCGAGGCGTGGACGGTGTCGGGGTAGCTGCCGGTCACGTTCATGAAGCGTGCGAGTGCCGCACGATAACGTTCTTGCTTCATGGCGGCATCGGCGGTTGCGTCCGCCTCTTCGAAGGTTAGACTACCAAGCAAATACTCGGCGTGGGCGCGGGTTTCAGGATCAGTGAACTGATCCATCGCGCTGGCTAACAATTGTTTGGCGCTGACGTATTCAAGGTCAGCGGCCGCCGATTCGCCTAGCAGTCGATGGCGTTTGGCCATTTCAAGATAGGCCTCGGCGAGAGAAAACTGGCTGCGCATGGCGATATCTGGGTCTTTATAGGTTTTGGAAAATGGTCGAATTCCGCCGTCGGCACCCTTGCTGATGGTGACCATGACCGTGTCGGTTTTGATCCCGTTGCTGTCCGTATAACGAGCCGCCACGGTATCGCCATAGACGACCTGTACAGCCTCGCCTTCGGGTTGCGGCACAACGTCCGCATCGGTCGGTTCTGGTGTAACGGCCGGAGCAGGCTTGGCAGGAGTGGCGTAGGCGAGGGTGCAGCCGCCTTTGAAAATTCCGGTGTGGGGACCGGTTTCGCGTAGTTCGACGCGACTCTTGGCTTCCGACTTGGCTTGCACCAATACGACGCACGTGTCGCTCTTATCGCTGGTGTCAGCACCGAGATCAACCACCCGCAGGTTGAGGGTTTCACCGACGTAAGCGCTGGTGACAGGTGAACGGAAATTCTCGCTCATGATATCGAAGACTGGGTGGGTAATCACCTTGGTGGAAGCGGTTACCCATTGGTCCTTGCCGGTGGCATCGCGGAAGCGGAAGCCGAGGTGAACCGTCTCGCCTAGGCTAACGACCAAAGCATCCGTCCGGTTGTCGCCAATCGCGGCGTTGTCACCCTGCGTCAATGCCTTGCGCTCCTCAGCGCTGATCACACCCATGCGTGGAATCACGCCAGCGATGAGCGGAATGTCGAGTCGGAAGCGGTCGTCGGGCATGGTGCCCACGGTGGAAAATACCGAACCGCTCGTATAGGTGGCGAGCTGCGGGGTGCCCGATTGCAGACCGGGCGGCTTATAAGCGTGTGGTAATAAAGCTGGCAGTTCTATGGTGCCGGCAACGTTGATATCGAAACCGCTGCCTGCTTGCGGTGAAGTCAAGCGACGACCACTCTCGGTTTGGGCGTAAACCGTAACTTCGGAATTCATGCCCAAGGCAAGGTGCGGTGCGACTACTTCGATATACAAAGGGTGACCGTGGACCGTGGTGAAGCCGCCATCTGGTGTGGCATCGGGACCCAGCAAGGTGGAGTCGATTTGCCAGCGGGGACTCACCAATTCTGAAATGGCATTGGCTTGTGTGCGTGCTTCGTCATCAACCCGTTCGAAGCCGTTGACGAGTGCTTGTGCCGCTGGCCGATTTTTCGGGTCGAGAGCGCTGACCTTGGTCTGGGCGAGGCGAATCACCGGCGGAGTGAAAGCGGCGTGGGCGATGGTGGCAACGCGCTCGATCGGCACTCCGGGGCGGTTGTTTTCAGCATCGCGGTAGCGGGCGGTAACGGTCCCGCCGGCAGCAATCTGAAACTGGTTGTTGCTCACGGCCTTGTCCGACACTGGCGTGATTACCAGTTTGAAAATTCCAGTGGAATCACCGGTTTCGAGTGCTTCGTATTCGCGACTGCCACTCGCCTCGCTTGTTAGCGTGACCTTTACCTTGTCCGGCGTGACCGAGACGTCCATGTCGGCATCGTTGATCACAAGTGAAAGCGGGGCATCATGGTGGAAACGTAGCAGAGTTTCGTGATAAGGTTTATCCTCCCCTGATCCTCCGTTGAAGCGCGGTTCAATGTCGGCGAATTCAACCTTAGCGTCGGTGAAAGCAACATCGAGAAAGCGCTCGTGTTTGTCCTTTTTCGCGGTGATGGGACGGTCGTCGAGGTAGCGCACCGTGATCCTGTCTCCGACGATGATTTCCAGTGTGTCGTTCTTGTTGAGTGTGGCGAAGTCTTTAGCAACAGGCAGGATTTTTTTGCCGTCGGGTGTTGTTAGAGCTAACTTGTTAAGCATCGGCACCGGACCCTCTTGGGAAAGAGGAATGAGTCGAATCAGGCGGGCCTGCGAGTCCTTGGCGAAGGTTGCGGTGAATACCGTGCTATCGTTGTTGGCTGTGATTTTGGCTGGCCCGTTGCGATGGTCGAGCAGACCTAGCGGGAAGCTGGCGGGGTCGAAAAACTTGTCCGGGCAATCCACCATCTGATCTGAGTCAGTGAGGTTGGCAAGCAGTTTCACACTGCGGCCGAAGCCGATGTTATTGACCCAACCCGTGCCCCAGATTTCGAAACGGTGAATGCCGGGCTGCAACTCGGCTTCGCCCTCGAGCTTGCCGTCCTTGGCGGTGATCGCTTTGCCATCGATTGCTAACAGGAATTGTGGGGGATGATTGATCGACGGATGCGTGTTCTTGGGAATCTCAAAATTGCCCAAGTCCAGACGGAAGCGACGCGTCACCTCGGTCGGTTCATGGAAATAGCCTTGGAACCGATAGATCACCGAGGAAACGGCGTGTTGGTTCTGACGCATCCACTTGATGGTAGTCGGAATCGATGGCGGCATTGCTTCCGCGGCTCCGGCGACATTTTGCGCGATCCCTTGGGCGAACTGCTGGCTCATCCAGCCGCGCGACATGTGAGCCGAGATTTCGCCGAGATCATAGACCGAACGTCCGCCGGCAATATGGAATTGGTCGGTGTCATTGATCACGGTGACCGATGGACTCCACGGATTTTCAAGAACCGTTAGGCTTTGCGGGTAAACGCCCACGGTGGTCATGTCAGTGGCGTTCATTCCAGTTTGAATGAGGAATTTCTTGAACTTGCCGCCTGCTTCGGCAGCGGTGATCTTGAGTTCGCCGAGTGCGACGTTGTCGTTGAGATCGACGGTGAATTCGGGAGTCGTGCCCGCTTTGGCGACGGGTTGCCAAGCTGGGTATGTATCGAGCGCGCTGATGACCATGTTCGGATTGCGCCCAGGTTCGGAGTTCGTGCCAAAGGCGAGGGCCTGGGCGGCAGTGGTCGGGATGGTGCCTTCAAACATGCCGGTGTAAGGACCGGTCTCACGCAGGGTGATCTGCGAAACCGAGTCACCGCTGCCGCTGGCGACGCTGACGGCTAGTTCGTCGATATTCGAAGTACGGCTGCGGTCAGGATCGACCACACGAACGTAGATCGGGTTGCCGGGCTTGGTGACGTTAGATATAAAACGGGTGTCGGTCACAACGGGATCCTCTTTGTTGCCGCTGCGGGCCGAGGCGTCGAGTGCGCGTGCGGCCAACTTGCCGCGAGCGGCCTCGACGAGATTGCCCTCCACCTTGCCTTTGAGTTCATCCATCACCGCCTGCATGTCGGCAGTGCGTTGCTCGTCTGCGGTGAGAAGTTTGCGGGCAGAGGCCATCAAGGTGGCATCGGAGGCGATCCGGATCGGTCCGCCGCGCATTTCATCGAGATTATTCATCTGCTTGCGGAATCGCTCGGAGTAGGCGTAAAACACCTCGTCGTCGCCGATTACCTGAAGGATGCCGTCGCCGGATGTGGGCGCACCGAGAGCGGTGGTTACTTCGCCACGGAACTTGGTTTTCTGATCACCGAACTGGCGCAGGAAAAATGTTTCCTCATCGCCGGATTTCGCGCGCACGACCACTTCGATGCCGCTGCCAGCACCCGACACCGCGAGCGTTGGATCGTTAAGGGTCACCTTGAGCCTTTCGCCGGGCACCAGCGATTCACGGTTGCTATTAGCACCGAGTTCGATCTCGGTGGCCTCCATCAGTTTCTTGCGCTTGAGCTGCACTTTACCGAGAAGGATTTTGGCGTCCTCGTTGTTCGGCTCGCGGGCGAGGATTGAGTCGATGTCGTCCGCCGCTTCATCGAAATCCTCACGGTCGAAATGAACTTCGGCACGAGCAAAGCGGGTGGCGGACCAGATGGTGGGTTCGCGTTCCAATTCCAGTTCGGCAAGGGTCTTGAGCGCAGCTTCAAAGTCCTTGGAGATGCGTTCGACGCGGACACGGCGCAAGGTCGCCTGATGACGGACTGGCAAGTCCTGATAGGCTTTGTTTTGTTGCGTGCGGAGGAAGAGTTCGCGGGCCTCGCGCAATTGGCCGCGCTGCAGGGCGATGTCGCCATAGGCGATCTCGATATTCGCGCGCTCAGTCGGCGTGAGCGGGCAACCTGCTTCGGTTGACCATCCCATGAGTAATTTGATGAGTGCTTCCTGGCGCGTCTCGTCGCGACTTTGGATGACGCGTTCGAGCACCCACATCAGGTAGGGCACTCCGAATTCGCGGTAAATCGGCAGGAAGACTTGCCAGTTCGCATCCAACAATTTCAAGGCGCTGTCCTCGTTGCCACCCTGCCAGTCAGCTTGCGATTTGTAGATCGGATAGGCCGGATCGTTTTGTGCCACCGGAATGACCAGTAAGCCCATTTTCATCGCAGCATTGCCGGACAGAGTCTTGAGGGAAGGCATGTCCATCACGGGATTGAACGCATAGGCTCCGCCAGCCCCTTCAAAAACCTGAAGTCCGACGCGCGCCATGGTGCTTGCCGCCGATGGAGAATTGTCGAGCAACGACTCGGCGAATTTCTTTACCGCTGGGAAAGGATCACGCTGTTCATTGTTGAAAGGATAGCTCCATAAGTAGTTCGCCGTGCGATGGATTGTCACCGGATTGCGCTTCTCGCTCACCTGTTGAAACAGGAGTTTGCCCGCGCTAGGAGTCTTGCATGGATCGCGCAGTTGGTCGGCAATCTCAAGCACTAGTTCAAGCACTTTCGGATCGGCAAACACCGAGTTCGTGACTGCCGCCAATTTATCAAGCCCTATTAGGTTCATCCGGACTGGCGACTTTTTGACGCCGTCAATCGCAGACTGCAGCGCCGCCGCCGCGGTCGCCGCATCTGCCGTAATCGGGAGAGAAAGCAGATCCTTGCACGCCAACTTGGGATCAGCCGCATCGAGCCAGGCGATCTGCCCCGGAGTCATAACGTCTTTTTTGAACCAGTCAAGTGCACCAAATTTGACATCGGCCGGCATCGACGGCCAAGCTGGTGACTTGATCAGCCCCTGCACCAGTTTGACCTGCTCGGCATTGTTTTCCGGGAACTGCAGGTTGAGCCAAGCCATAACCTGCCAAGACTCCAGTTTGTTTTGAGCCAGTCCGTCAGCCACTGCCTGGCGCAACACTGGTTCCAGAGGATGCGGGAGGTAAATTTTCGGGTCTTGTTTTACACGATCCGCACCGCCTTGAATTGCGCTATAGCGCTGAAACCAGGGGGAGTAGATTCGGTAAGAAATACCGCGCGCGCGCTCGTCACGCTCAAGCGGACCCTTCGCATCGTCCAACCCTAGGGCGATTGCATCCCGCACCATGCTCTGAGCTTCAAGGCTCGGATCCTTGAGGAGTTCCGGCACGACTTCAGGAGTGAATTTCAATACGGCCGCCATCCGCGACCGCACGGCGGGAAGCTTCGGCTGTGGAGAACGGAAATCGGCCAAAAGCATCCTAAACGCCGCGATCCGCTTGTCCGCCGGATCGTCTTTCTTTGCATCGCCAGCGACGAGCGCAGAGGCTACCGCCTTGGACTTCGCGATCTCCGCATCACGCTTCACCGAGTCACCTGGTCGGCCACAGTAATGCCAAAGCCCATCGGCATAAGTGCCATTGAGCTCAGTCGCGCTAAGCCGCCAGACTTCAGGACCAAGCAATGCGGCCATGACCTTATCAAAATCCTTGCTACCCGCCGCGATCGCGCGGATGAGTGATGCTTTGGGATGGGAGCATTGTGCAATCTGCGGGGCCAATTTCTGAGCCTCTTCTGGAGTATATAGATTCCATTCTTTCTCGAGGATCAACACCCCATTTCTGCCGTTCATTATGGCAGGGTTGGCTTTCACAAAATCCTGAACAGATTTGAGTTCAAAAATTCCTGGTGTCCTCACATAAGTTCCATTCCCCAGGGCATTTAACAGCTCAGCACTCTCGGAAGTTGTTAGTTTTGCCAATGCTTTCAGGATCGGAGCCATCTTGGCCTCGGCCTCATGCGGCCAGTACATTTTCGGATCTCCACGATAATACGGCCCATCGCCACCGCCGGACCAGCCAGTCATCACCCACATGGCATATCGTGGAAATTTCTCCAGCAGTGCCGAGGCCTCGGCAATCGGCGGTTCTGCATCATTGCCGAGCTCAATGTTTTTCTCTTCGATCGCCTGAGCGTCAGCCGCATTCTTATCAGTTCCCTTTTTTCCTAGTTGCTTATTGCTGGGAGTATTCGGAAGCCCCTTACCCTTGCCAGGTTTCCGACTGATAACCGTTTTCGCTTTGTCACCTAATTTCGCTAGGTTGTATGTTCTAACGGAAATCGCCCAGTCGAGGCGCAGTTTCATTTCGTCATCTACCGTCATGACGTCGCACAGGTCCTTGATCGCATCATAGAGGTCTTGTGTTACGATCGAAGTTGGAGGGTCGCAATAGCCGTCAACTGATACTAGTAACCAGCGGAAATAGGGGGTGTAGCGGACGCTTATCAGGTCCGCAGGAAGTCCCGCCTCGATGCAGGCACGCAGACGATTTGTGAGAGCAACCCCGTCCTGGCGAGTGACAGCCTGATCAAGGAACCATTGGTCGAATTGTCGTGCCCGGGGGCAGGCCAGCAGCCTTCCACCATCGGTTCTGCCGAAGGAATAGGCGCTTGCCGGATCATTCAATCGTTCGATCAAAAGCGTGTAAACCGCATAGACAGCCTCGTCAGCCGTCGCCGATTTGAGATCGGCGTTTTTGAGATATTGTTGATAGAGCGGGACCGCATTCTTCCAGTTGCCGCTGAGCTCTGCCGCTCGCCCGGCATAATAAAG
This sequence comes from Akkermansiaceae bacterium, assembly GCA_903878115.1. Lineage (GTDB taxonomy): Bacteria > Verrucomicrobiota > Verrucomicrobiia > Verrucomicrobiales > Akkermansiaceae > UBA956. The sequence goes on from CAIRGO010000114.1 coordinate 20,510, forward strand.
GAGCATGGCATCTTCTGGTTGATTCTGCTGGAGCCATTTTGTGGCTTCAGAAATCGCCTGTGTCGGCTTGCCTTCATCTAGCCCCGTCTTAAGCAATGCAAGGATCGCTGCCTCCGACTGTGTCGCCGGCGATGCCGCGATCGCCGTCCGCTGCTCGTCGAATGTTGCGGCGGTGATTGGGTGAGCGGCAACGAGGAGGTTGATTCCAACAAGCCCTGAAATGAGCGCAAGAGGCCATTTCGTAAATGCAACGAACCCTGTAGTATTTAGTCCACCAGATCCTGTCTTGAGCCTAACAGGCACGGTCTTGAGCCCAACGGGCTCGCTCATCATAGCCCAGGGCAACGCCCTGGGTAAAGGGTTCAATGGGGATTGCAGGCTGTAGGCCTGCTTCATAAATCGCCGCGCAACCCCGGGCATGAGGCAGGCCTTCAGCCTGCACATCATGGTTGTGGCATTACCCAGGGCGTTGCCCTGGGCTAGTATGAATGAGCCCGTTTGGCTCTTAGAGGCGTGATGATAGAATGAGTCCGTTAGGTTTGTGGAGGCGTGATGATTGATAGAGCCCGTTGGGCTCGTAGAGGCGCAATGATTGACAGAACCCAATGGGTTCTTAGAGGCGAGATCTTTGCTGGAACCCCTTGGGATCGGTGAGTCAGTCATTTGAAATTCGTCCTTCGTCATTCCTTGGGTATTTGGATATTTTGTCATTCCTTATTTACCCTTCTCAGTTGTGTCAGTCTTTTCGCTTGGCTCAGCTGCCTCAACCTTTTCGCCCTCAAGTCCTGTCAGCTTCTTGCGCGCCTCGGCGACAAGTGGGCTGCCCGGATAGTCGAAAATCAATTGCTGCAATTTTTCTTTGGCAATGGCCTTATCTTGCATGCGGAAAGCAACTTCGGCCCAAAGCAACAACATTTCATCGAGAAACGCCGCGTCAGGATAATCGGCAAAAACGCTCGCTAATAGGTCGGCTGCCTGTGAGAAATCTTCGGTATCTGCGTAATGCCGCACCACTCTGCGAAGAGCCTCGCCCGCAAAGGAGCTTTCGGGATAGGTTTGATAAGTCTTACGATAAGCATTGATCGCTGGGCTCATCCGGTTTTGCAGGGCGGTGGCCTTGCTCAGTCCGTCTTTGCCCCACTTGCTTTGGCTCTCGTCGGCCGCCTTCGCCAATTCCTCTGCTTGTTTCTGCAGGGTTTCGCCAATGCGGAATTGGGCCTCGGCGGCGGAGATGGGATTCTGGAGTTGCAATACTCGACCGAACACATCCACCGCGCGCAGAAATTCACCCTTGTCGGTCAAGCCACGGCCAAGAGTCATCAGTGCTTGATCGGCGAGCACCGACTCAGGATATAGCCGGTTGAAGGCAAGACAGGTGGCGGTGGCGGCGTCGAAGTCGTCCTTCAACAATTCGCTTTCCCACTTGAGGCGGAACGCATTTTCGACCAAATCGCCGGGAAGACGGGCGCGGGTCATGATGATGGAATCAACCTTGGTGAGTGACTCCTTGGCGCGCTCAGCGCTCCGTTGGTCGAGACCCATGTCCTTGTAAATCCGACCAAGTCCGACCAAAGCCTCAGCTTCCACGGAACCCTTGCGCGCCTTGAGCAATTCCTCGAAAACCACGAACTGGTCCGCCGACACGCCCGAGTTCACCGATCCTGAAACTTTCACTTTCGACTCGCTGATGCGCGGTTCGTCACCGTGCAGATGGATCTCGTCGGTATAACTGACAACCAGTTCATCAAGTTCCTCGCAGTGTAGTATTTCGTCGTCGGCTTTTGGTTCTACGCCTTCGCTTGTTGCCGCTAGCTGGACGATGCCAGCAAAGTCGCCACTGCGAATCTGCGGACCATTACCGGTTTCTAGCAGTTTCACCGTGACCCGGTCACGTTCTTTCCAGACTTCCTCCTGATCGCCGAGCGCGAAAATGTCGAGCATGTCTTCTTCACCGGCCGCAGGTTTATCTCCAGCCTTGGCACCGACCTTGTAACGGGAAATCACGGTAAGCGTGAGTGACTCCGCCTGCGGCGACTTGTCCAAATCTGCATCGCGCACCATCAATACTTGCGGTTGTCCGGGATAGGCGAGATAGGCGGGAGTCGAGAGGTCACCGAGGAAAAATCCGACTGTGCCAGTACTGACTGCGCGCACTTTGCCGCTGCGCTCGACGCCCTTGCTGCCGTCCACCGTGCTGTCGTCGGAATAGGTTACAGTGAGGGTATCACCACCGAGCATCTGGATGATGCCGTCATTGGGCTTGGCTTCGCCGAGGGCGGTGGGCGCAGAGGCGAGCAGCTCGCTTTTCTTTCCGGGCACCGGGGCGCCAATGACGACCTCCGTATCGCCACTGCTCACCTTGACTGTGGCGGTGACCTCCACTTCCAACTTGCGCAGGATCGGGATGTCGCCATCTTCGATCTTCGCGTAGAAGCGCTGACCGATCTCGATGCGGCCAAGTTGGTCGCCGCCAGTTGCGGTATCGACTTCGGTGCCGACTAGCGAAAGCGAGTCGATCGCCTTGTTCCAGTTTTTGAGATTGTAGTGGCTCATGCCGATGTAATAGTAGGCCATGTCTGCCCACTTAGTGCGTCCAGCGACCTCTGTTAGACGTCGGAACAAGGGAAAACAAGCGGCATACTGCCCGCCTTGATAATGGCTCAAGCCTGCCTGATACAGCGATTCATAATAGAGTTCCTGCTCCTCAGGTGACTGCTTCGTATCTGGTGCCGGAGCCAGCAAGCGGGTAAGCAACATAAAATGCCCGAGTGCATCCTGCGGTTTGCGTTGTTCGAGGAAATGTTTGCCCATCGCCATGTGGGCCATGTGAGAGAGAATGCCGCCTTGGTTGTCGCGCACCACCGTGTTGAGCATCGCCAAGCCGCGCTCATACTGTTTGTATTCCATCAACTCAATGGCTTTGTCGTAGAGATGGCGCGCCTCGCGATCGACATTCGCCGCATCTTCTGGTTTGACCGAAGCTGCAGTAGCGTCTTGCTCTGCTGCAGGTTGCATCTTCCTTTCTTTTTTTTCACGCTTGGGCACAGCCTCGCTCTTAGAGTCCTGCGCATTGGCAAGGGGTGAGAAAATCACTAGCATTCCCATACATCCAACAAGTCTTGGAAATCCAAAATCAAACATCCGATCACCCAGGCCCCAGCGATTGTGTTTTTCATTCTGGAGTTTTGTCATGGCGGTAGGTTCTAACATATTCATGGGAAATCTTTCGAAGTGGGTTGGTGGGAAAATTTTTGGGTGTGAGAGTCTGGTTATTTTTTCTGTTTTATCAATGTATTATTTGTCGGTGTCGGACTCACCACCGGTGAGGGCTACGCCGTAGCTCTCGAGGCGATTGTGTGCTTCGCTTGACTCTGGACTCTTCGGGTAGCGTTTGAGAACGATCCGCAGTTGGTCAACCTCCCGGCCTTTATCGCCGCTGGTGCGGTGGATATTGGCGGCCTTGAGGCTTGCTTGCGAGGCGGTGGCGCCACCGACTGCTTCAATTTCACGCAAGGTGGTGATCGCCTGTGGGTATTGCTTGAGTGCCGCCAAGCAATTGGCGATCTCCCAGGTGCTGTCCGGTTGTTTGTTTGCAGCGCGGAAAGCCGTGATCGCCTCTTCATATCGACCGAGCCCCTGCAATAGGGTAGCTTCTGACCAAATCAATTGCTGCCCAGCGTGAGTCGGCGATTGCTTAAGTGCTGGAATTTCTGCTAGGGCCTTTTCCATAAACGGTGGATTGCGGTGACTACGAGAGTTATAGTAGTCGAAGCGTGCTTTGGTGGCGGCCAGTTTGTCTTTCATCCTTGCGAAGAGACGTAATACGGTTTCTTCGGTCTCATTCAAGTCAGCGGCAACTCCAGCGAAGCTGATGAGATCCTGGTCGTTCAGTCCTTCTGGGCTGATGGATCGCATGAGCGTCTGCACCTCAACTGTCATGTTGGTACGCGCCATCCGCTGCATCAAGGTGATCTTGGAGACCGCATCAAGGCTGGTTGCTAGAGGCAAACCATATTTGGTAAAAAACGCACTGCGCCCCGCAGGATCTTGGCGGTAGTTTTCACACCACTGCCAAACACGCTCCATCGTGGCCGGCTTGGATTGAAACTGCTTATCCAAGCGCGCGGCCCATCCGGCGCGGTCCTTGTCATGCACAAACATCGCATCGAACCACTGCTTGCGTAATTCGTCGTTGTCCGCGAAGCGGTCACCCATTTTCGCGCTCCAGTAAGCGCAGGCGCTTTCCTTTTTCGCAGCATCCGTATTCTTTTGCAAAGCAGTATTGAGCACAGTGGACCAGTAACGCGCATCCTCCTCTGGTTTCTCAGTAGTGGAGCCGCGACCTTCGAAGCCGCCAGCGGCAACGAAAAATTCCTTCAGCTTGTCGTGGTTGGGAGAGCGGTTGACATAGTGCTCGATCACAGCATTGCGGGCCGCCGCTGCTGCCGCTTGATTGCTACTCCGAAACGCCACCGCCGTGCGCCAATCGTATTCGGCGGCCTCATCGAATTTTCCTAGCTTGTCCATCTGGCGCGCCAAGAAGGTCAGCGCCGTGCCGGAATTGGGCTGTGCGACGTAGCCGTCATCTTTCACCATGCGCGCCCAGACGGCGGTTTGCTTGGCATCCTCGCCATTCAGACCGTGGCACTCGCCAATGTAGAATAGCGCGGCTGCGGCGTAGGCAGTCGCATTCGGAAAATAGTCGACTACGTCCTGATAGGCCTGAATTGCAGCGTTGCGCTTCTCTAGTTTGTGCAAGCAGCGACCCATGCGCAATAGGACATACGCGGTCGCTTTGCTTTTCGCAAATTCAAACGAATACGCCTTATAAGCAGCGTAGGCTCCTTTGAAGTCACCTGCGGTGAAAAGTTTGTCGGCATCGCCTAAATTCACACCCTCGAAAGTATCAAGTTTCGCAAAATCAGCACCGGGATAGACCAGTTCTTCGGCTGCACTTCTTGGGATGAATAGTAGTAGTGCTACCATCCCCAATGCGCGCAGGATTATGTGCTGAAAATTCATATGTTGTGGTTACTATGCAAAAATAACAATTCTATCAATCTAACAATTTTTTTAAACCGTTATTATTTATAGGCCTCGTTGACGATTTTGTCGAACAGCTCAAGAATGTTCGCACGGCAGCAGTAGTGTCCACTTTATCACTGGGTTTGCTGTTCAACCAGCAGCCAAAAGATGTTTATTTTTTCTGTTCGTTGTTTTCGACTTTGGTCTCGCTGCAGCTATCGGCGAGTTTGAGGGGAATGGAACCGCTAGAAGAGCTGTTGCCGGTGATGGTCAAGCCCTTGACATTTTTAGCAAAAATTCCTGCGCCGTCAAAGTGATTGCCCGCGATGCGAATGTTCTCATGCACGGGTTCCTCGGGATTGTTTGAGTGGCTTTGCGGTTCTATCGAAATGCCGCAACCGATGAAGGTATTGCCGTGTATCAACACATCGCGCACCGGGCCAGTCTCGAACCATCCTTCGGCTTCACCAGCGATCATGATTGCGGCCATGGAGCAGTGATGAAATGTGTTGTTTTCGACGATGGTTTTGCCGCGTGTGCTCAGTAGAAATCCGCGCACGGGATCGACGCTGATCTCATTGTTGGTGGCAGTAAGGTTAGGATTCCAAGTAATATTTTCGAGCACGTCATCCTTGCCGAAATCGGGCACTGTGCCGTCAAGTGTGAGTAGCCAATCCGTGTCCGATTTTCTCTCGATGGAGGTTACTTTACGGCGTGGAA
>CAIRGO010000115.1 GCA_903878115.1 Akkermansiaceae bacterium
GCATTGGTAAAGACAGCCCAAGCCTAACAAAAAATAAAACCCCGAGCGGAAAAGCCTCAAAACAAGCACCAGGAAGAGAAATAATCGCAAAACCACTAGAAAATAGGCCCCGAACTGCGCATCGCAAAAAACATTCACCAGTTCAAAATCGGAAAAATCACCCCAAACAAGTTACTGTCTCAAAAAATCAACTTTCCAGAGCTTACCTATAGTTTGGTTTGGTTTAATCATAACGAAGGTTTTGATACTTTTTATCTACTATTAGCAATACTGTAATGTGAATAAACACACTTCAAGCTAATAATTATCAATAATACTGGCTGCACAACGGATATCTTTCATCTCTTGAAAAAATATCTTTAAGGAATGTTGCGCACGTCTACCATCACGAGATTGATAAGTTTTACGTTTTTCGCCATGGATCTAGTATAAAGGAAAGCGAGATGCATTCGCCACGGGTATGATGGCACTTTGAGCCAATGGCTGGGAGCCGTTATTTATTGATCCCAGGAGGTTCGAGTCATCGTTAAGCACTAGTCCAATTGCGTTGCGGGCAGTTATTTTTACATCCCAAGACCCTTCGGGCAGCCCTGCGAGTTGCGCCGCGCCGAGTTTTTTCCATGCCAGCATCGTTTGCTAACATATATAATCCATGGGCAAAAATAAAAGTCTTCCGTGGGTGCGCCTTGACAAGCGTGATTGAGTCATCCTCGAATTGGGGAAGGCTTTATTATCGCCATGTGCATCACCTGGGTCACCCGTGTGGCAAGCGACGAGCGGCATGCCTTGGCGTCCCGCTTCATCGAGTTGTTTATGAATGCAAGGGGATTTTGCTAGAGAGAATCGCGCCGCGCGGCCATAATTTCAGACCGAAAAATCCCAGCTCTTTGAACCTTTTAATTTCATCCACACTCCACCAAATGCCCTTGCTAGGAATGGTGAACGCACTAGGCACAAACAGCACACGGTTGTCCAATTTTTCACAAAATAAATCAGGATATTTCTCTGAACACCGTTCGTCATGAAAAATCTTCTCATTCCTTAATCTAACGGCAAAAGCATGGATCGCAGAAAACAATCTGCGATCTGAGGAAGCTCAGTGAAAATTAACGAACGATTACTTTTTGCCCTTTTTCGGTGGGGCAGGTTTCGCTTTTGGCTTGGCCTTAGGCTTCGGCGGAGCGGGTGGTGGCGGTGAGATTTTCATGATCTCGCCATCGCTCAATTTTGCATTTTTATCCGTATCATACTTCTTGAGCATGGGATCTTGGGGATTCTTTTCATAGGCTTCTTGGATCGCCTGTGATTCGCTCAAATTGATGATTTTATTTTTATCCAAATCGTATTTTTTCAACACCTCTGCCTGACCCGCTGGCGTAGCGGGCGCTTTCGCCTGTGGCTTTGCGGCAGGTTTGACTGGCGGTTTTGGCGCAGGCGGCGTCTCCGCAAAACTCAGAGGCCCGACCATGAGACTGGCACAAAAAAAAGCTGCACTAAGGATGCTACTACGAGAGTTCATTGGTCTATGATTTTTATGGATGGTGGACTAACTAGGTTTAGTTGACACAGCCAAAAGTGCAAGCTGTGCTGCGCCGAATGTTTATCACTTTTGCGCTACAATGCAATTTTTTTAAGAAAAGAATCAGAGACAGAATCATGGATATGACCGAGTAGCCAATATCCATTTTTCTGTCTCAAAATAATACTCTGTGAATTACGGTGTGGCTTCCACTTGCAGACGGATGAAGTCTTGTGGGTCGATCGCACTACCGCCATCGGTGCGGAAGGTATGCCATTCCCAATCCGTGCCCAGCGCTGGCAAGGCAGGCACAATTGCCGCTTGCACCGCTGCCGCATCCACAGCGCCGAGTTCTGTCACCACCACGGTGTTCCACGTGGTGAGATCATTCGTCGCCTCGATGGTGTATTGCACATTGTCTTTGGTCGCCTGTTGTTTCGAACCCGCTGCAGCAAACGTAGCGGTTTTCCGCGTCGCTATTGAATAGGTAAGCGCATTATCTCCGCCAAGGGTGTGCACTTTTGCATACACCCGGGCACCAGAAGTCCCACTCTTCGGATCAGAATTGGTAGCGAACTCTAACAAGTTCGATACGCCATCGCCATCGTCATCACCGCCTTTACCACCCACAACGGTATTCAGCGTTGCCCAAGGGCCGAATGGATCAGCACTGATGACTTTGATCTTGCCATCAGTCGCAAAGGTGCTGGTGTCCCATAACAATCCTGCGGTCAATACGGCGTTGCTGAAATCGAAGGTCGGCGTGCCGGTGATCGACGAAGCATCCGCGATGTCAAAGGTGTCATTCGCTACAGGAGCATAACCGCTCAGAGTCACCACGATGTTACCGTTCGCGGTCAGTGAGCCTGTGACATTGACCTTATCGTTCGTCGCGGCACCGGTAATGGTCGCCGCGTAGTTCGATCCCGCATCAAACGTCAGCGTGCTGCTGAAGTTTAACGTGCCAACGTTGTTGCTGCCTGGGGAAAGCGTTCCCGTAGTCGCCACCGTAGTCACACCAGCAATCGTGCCGCTGCCACCGAGTGTTCCCGTCGTCGCTACGCTGGCGGTTCCTGCGATTGATCCCGTGATCAATAATGTGCCAGCAGAAACTGTGGTAGCTCCAGTGTAGGTGTTTATGCCAGACAAAGTTAGCGCATTGGTGCTGGATGCGCCAAGCGTGAAGTCGCCAGCGCCAGCAATCACACCGGCATAGGTGGCATCGGTAGTTTGAGTAACGGTGAAGTTACGACCTACACCGCCGTTATTAATCGTGGCAGTATTGGCGCCACCAGAAGGTGGAGAAATAGCACCACTCAAGTTTCCTACCGTAGTGTTCACCGCCGTGGCAAGGTTGAGGATCGAGTCATTGCCAACTCCGGTGTTGGTGTTGTTGACCGCAAGCGCGCCAGTGGCTGCACCGATGGTGCCGCCCGTTTCAACAGTAAGCGTTCCTTGGTTCACCGTCGTGCCACCAGAATAGGTGTTCGCGCCGGAGAGAGTGAGCGCTCCGGAAGCAACCGTAAAGCCCACTTTACGAGTTCCAGAGAGAACAGAGTCCACGATGAGTCCCGCGTAAATCGAGGTGCCAGTCGTGGTGAGCACCGAGTCTGCCGTGGTGGAACTGTTACCGATGGTTGCTGCCTGCGCCCCTTTGGTGATGCTAACGAGGCTCTGGCTGAAGCCATTTAGGTCGAGGGTCCCTGCTCCTGAGGCTGCCAAAGTAAGGTTTGCCGTGGTGGCGATGCCGTCATTCGCCCCCACGATCATGCTTCCTTGGCCGAGGGTAAGGGTGGCGTAGCCTGTACCACCACCAGAGAACTTGACCGTTCCAATGCGATGGGCAAAAGGTACGCTAGACGTAATCACACCTTGGATATCCAGCACGGCAGTGCCAACACTAGCGAAATGACCGCCAGCGGGTGTTGCGGCATTGATCGTGATCGGCCCACTAAGGACGGCTGTGCCCGCCGAGGCCTCAACCAGACCGCGTCCGGCTACTGCAGTGTTGGTATTAATGGTAATCGCATTGGCGAGGTTGATGCCACTGCCAATACTGAGTCGGGTGCCAGCGATCTCAACAGCATCGCTGCCGAGTGCGCTGTTATGATTCGCCTGGATAATGCCGCCAGCGAGAACAGTGCCACCGCTATAGCTGTTACTCCCAGAGAGTGTCAGCTGCGATGTTCCCGTCTTGGTTAAACTTCCCGTGCCCAGGCTGACAATTCCAGTGATGCTACTCACAGCGCTACCATCGGTTTGGAAGGTTAAGTCGGTGTCCGTCCCGGTTACCGCGTTTGCATTGGTGAGGTTGAAGACGGCACCGCCATCAGCTTTAATCGAGGCATCTGCTGAAAGAGTGATCACACCGCTGAGAGTAATAGTCTTGCTACCGCCGACGTTGAGAGCACCGTTGGTGGCGGTTCCAGTTCCAGCAATATTGAAGGACTCGGCCACGGTAGATGCTGTAGTCAATGAACCGAAGGTCACGCGACCGCCAGCATCCACAGTAGTTCCGGCATCGGACGTGCCGAGAGCGGCAACGTTCCCCAGATTGATTGTCCCCGCTTTCACGGAGCTTAAACCAGTGTAGGAGTTGGCACCTGAGAGGGTCAGCATTCCGACATCGTCTTTGGTCAGCGTGCCCACGGCTGCAGGCGACACCGCATCTTCCAGCATCTGTGCAATGGTGATGTCCCGGCCTGATGGCACAGTAAACTTAGCACCGTTCGCCGTGAGGTAAGCATTGGTGAAAGTGCCAGCGGGCATGTAGGTGGTGGTGGCTGCTGCTGGGGAGAGGAATCCCGTCGCACCAGAGTCGAAAGTGATGGTCGCCGTCGCGCTGGTTCCTTTCACATTCGTCGGGAAGACTGGCATGGTGACCTGTGCAGTGCCACCGATGGTGATCGCAGAGGCGCTATTATTACCGCCAGAGAGTGCGTTGAACGTCGTCGCGACGAATGTTCCACCGGTAAGAGTCAGTGTGGAGTTTCCACCAGCACCGTTGACTGCTGCGGTAGCAGTTCCACTCATTTGAAGGATGCCCACGGTGGCAGTTCCTCCCGTCTGGGTAAAGGTCCCTGTGGAATTGTTGGCCGCAGCATTGTCCGAACGAGCGATCTGCATGGTCGATGTGGCAGCCATGTTAAGAATGCCCGTGCCGCTGAGATTGAAGTTACCAGTGGTTCCGGCATTGGAGCCTATGAGCACGCCTAAACTACCTGCTACCGTGTTCAATGTGCCACCGCTCAGGTTGTAAGTGCCAGTTGAATTGCTGCCAGAGGCTGTTCCCGTGCCGTTGTTGGCGAGGAGCAATTGGTTGCCACTCAATGTCAGCGTGCCGCCAGATTGGTTGATGATTCCTGATGTTAGTGCGTTGGTACCGCTTCCTACGATCATGGTGCCAGTCGTGAACGTGCCTATACTGATGTTAAGTATCCCCGTGGTAGACGCGAGATTTCCAACGTTGATCGCACCCATCGTGGCGGTGCGGCTTCCAGAAAGCGTAAGCGTGCCAGCGCTGACCGTGGTGGCTCCGCTGTATGTATTGACACCAGAAAGTTCTAATAGGCCATCGCCATCCTTGATTACAGCCTTAGCACCACTGATGACTCCACTCATCGTAAGAGTTGTGGTCGCAGCGGTCGATGCTACCATGTTACTTAGCAAGGCGACGTTTTCCGCGATTGAGTGCGAACCAGCGGTGACCGCAATCAACGCATTGTTTGCACCGTTATTGATCGTCAAATTGCTGCTACCATTGCTGCCAATGGTGTAGGCATTCGCATTCGCAAAGCGAATGAAACCGACAGTCTGAGGAGTGTCCACCACGACTGTGGACGGCGCGGTGATGGCCGAGCCAAATAGCGCCGCATCGCCAGCGACGGTTGGTTTGTATGCGTCCCAGTTACCAGCAGTCATATTCGGGTCGCCCACACTCCAGTTACCGCCACCAGCCTGATTCCAGCGCCCTTCATCCAAGGATGAAGTGACGGTAATGGTGTTAGTATTGATCGTTGGTGTCAGCGTCGTTCTGCCAATCGTTTGACCAGTGATACTGAATCCACCCGCTGTGATCGGATTGGCAGAAGTTACCAGCGTATAGGTGCCGCCGATCGCGCCGATGCTATTGAAGGTGAACGCGCTGTTGCCGGTAAGGGTGAAATCCTGAACCGTGATTGCATCATTTACGCCCTCGCTGCCGATATCAAAGTTCAAGGCACCTCCCAGCGACATCGTTTTACCCGTTAGATCGAGCGTAGACGCCGCTGCCGCAGTGAAGCCAAGAGTGCCGCTGGCTCCCACCGTGATTCCACTAGTTGTCGGCACGCCCGCTGCCGTGCCGTCTAATTGCAGTTTGCCGCCGGATACCAAGGTTGTGCCGGTGAAAGTGTTAGCACCGCTCAGAGTAAGAACACCGAGTCCATTTTTGGTGAGTCCGCCGTCTGTAGCATTGTCGAGGCCGTTGTCAGAGTGAAGAAGCGCTTGGCCGACAGTGATATCAAAACCATTTGTGTCAATCAACGCTCCTCCATCACGGACATTGGCGCGGGTAAGTCCTGTCAGGTAAGTGGTGCTGGAAAGCCCTGCTTGTAACAATCCGCCGTTGAAGTTCAAGGTGGCGGAGGCTAAAGCTCCAGTTTTGACGATTCTTCTTCCCATCGCAAGGGTGCCGCCGTCAAGATTGACGATGCCCACACAAGTGGCGTTGCTATTTCGACCGATATCAAAGACGCCAGCGCCAGGGCTCATGGTGAGAAGTCCTGTTCCACTGATGGACAACGTTCCCGTCCCACCAGCTGCAAATCCGACGCCGAAAGTATTTGAGCCAGCCACAGTGACCGAGCCGCCAGAGACATTCATGGTGCCAGCGCCGCCGTTGCCGATGCCGAAACCATTGCTGAGGTAGTTGACCGAGACCGAACCGGCAGTCACGTTCCATGTGCCGGATCCACCTGCTGTTCCAAGAAGTAAAGCCTGGTTGTTTGCGCCGCTGAAAGAGACGTTGCCGCTGGTATTCAGTATGCCACCCGAATTGATCGCGAGACCACCGCCACCTGTGGAAGTGTAGGTTCCAGCGATATTAGCCACTGCAGTTGCGCCGCTTACAGTGAAGAGGATGTTGCTTGCGGTCGTCACCGAGCCTGTCGCTTCAACGGTCAGGGTGCCAGCAGAGACGGTCGTTGCGCCCGAGTAGGTGCTAGCTCCGGAAAGGGCAAGGATGCCAGCGCCATTTTTGGTGAGAGTCCCAGTAGCCGTGGCTATGACACCAACGTTGGTGTTACCATCTCCCGAAAAATTGAGTGTTTTACCAGCACCGCTAATTGAGCTCAGTGTTGTGGCAGTTGTGGTATTGGAGTTAGTAATGATGCGATTGGCGCTCAAGCTAACATTCCCAAGCGTCAATGCACCTATGCCCACGATACTAAAATTAGCATTCGCCTCAACACTATTAGTTGTAACAACAGTGCTGTTCGCAGCCACTGTGCCACCATTGATCCGCAGTGTGCCCGCTCCTAACGCGCTATTGCTACCGAGAATCAAGCCACCTGTATTAAGCGTCACACCGCCACCGAAGTTATTAACACCCGTAAGCACCAAATCACCTGCACCCGCCTTAGTTAAACTGCGATTGTTGCCGCCGTCGCCAATGTTGCCACCAACAGTCAAGGCGCTAGCGCTAGTCGTAAGGGTAATGCTGCTTCCTAAGGTCACCGCACCTGAGCCGAGATTAAGATCGCTACTGCCAGTGAAAGTGAAGTCACCGTTCCAGTTTTGCACATTGTTTGGAGTCAGTGCGATAGCGCCACTCGAAACGTTGATGGTAGTGCCTGCTCCGATGTTGAATACGCCGCTGCCTAGGGCAGTAGGGCTGTTGATGTTCAACGTGCCGGCCGAAAGGGTTAGCGCTCCCGATCCCGAGTTCGTGCCGGAAAGGGTTAACGCTCCCGTATTGGTTTTGTTGACCGCGAAATTGAAAGCGGTATCGCCACTGATCGTTAGTGAAACTGTCGGATCCACATCCCACGTCTGGGCAGCGCCAATGGTAAGTGGTGCCGAGATCGTAGCGTTGCCGCCGCTGGCGAGCACGCGGATACCACCGGAGGTACTGAGGGGTGTCAGCGTAAGCGCTCCGCCTGTTCCTGCTGTAATCGTCACATCGGTGATGCCAGAAGGCACGCTAGAAAACTGGAGGCTATCGATCACGAACGCCGCATCGAGA
>CAIRGO010000116.1 GCA_903878115.1 Akkermansiaceae bacterium
CCCGGCACACTGCCCAACACTTCAGACAAATTCACATTCCACCGCGCACTGTCAAGGGCCTGCAGTCTGATCACGTTGATGGAGGCGGGTGTGTCGAAAGCAAGCGCTTGAGATCTGGTTACACCGACGATGACAGGCGCCAAATCCAGCTGAGACCCCGCTGGCGAGGCGGTCTGCGTCAAACCGATTGAACAATAAAGACCGCCTGAAACGAGTGCGATTGCCTGTAAAACCGAAAACTGTTTTGAATGCATGCGAACACAATCCGGAATAAGAAAGTCTGACCCCAATCCGTTGCAACCTGTTAAACAAAACAACCGACCATCAGCCTGATTATGGCCGAAGACTAAAAAATATGAACCGGTTGAAAGAAGCGTCAGATTCAAGACTAATCTATTAATAATCTCTATTCAACGACCCATTACTGAAGTAATAATCCTCCTTTTCGAAGAAACCTGTAGCTACTTCACTCCGTACGCCTCACTCTTGGATCCGAAAAAATAACTTAGCTTCCCTGCCTGTGAAAAGAAAGTTCGGAGCCATCGAAACGCCGAAAGTCGATTTACTGGAAAATATAATATTGAAAGTAGCAAGGCAGCAATCATTTGAAGGAATGCCCTCATCCCCAAATACAACCCCCTCAAAAATCTTCCCTTACCATTAACCATTACCAATTCCGTTCTCAAATAAATCTGACCTGTTCTGTAAGATCTTTTGATCAACCATTGGATACATGCACGCTCAACTGGTATATATTCAAAAACCGGCGCATCATCACACCATACCATCAAAGCACCATTAGAATGGAGGCGTCTGAATAACATCGTATCCTCACCACCTGATCTACCAAACGAAGCATCAAAAGGAAAAGATTCAGACTCTGAAATGTTAGAATTAATTCGCAAAACCGATCTTCGTATCAATACATTACCGCTTCTGGCATCTCTGTGGTCAACTCTGGTCCCAGTTTTAAATCGCCTTCTATCGAAATAGCCTCCATCCACAATCCAATCAGAAACGCCAGAATCATATTCTGGCAACACTGGAGCAAAGACAATATCAGCTTTAAATTTGATCTGCGTTTCGACGAGTTTAAATATCCAATCACTGCTTGGAACTTCGTCGTCATCAATCATGACAACGAATTCACCGACTGCAGCAGCTATACCTGCGTTACGCGCCAATGAAATATTAGGAGTGCCAAGTGATAAAGATTTCAAATTACCATTAAAAACTTTTGAAAATTCGGAAATAATGGGCAATGCTGACTTTTCAACATCATTGTCAACAACTATTATTTCAATAGAACAAGGCAGATCCACCTGATCACTAATAGCTTTTAACAATCGGCGCAATAAAATAGGCCGCTTGTACGTGCATACACAAATGCTAAGTTCTGCCACGGAATAATATAATAGATTTAACAAAAGCAATTCATCAGTTGATTATAATAATTTATCACCTATATACACATTTTAAAATAATATATAAAATTAATTTGGCTTCTAATATCACACAATTCGACTTTTATGACCAACCCAATAGGGATCACGCAGAATGCGCTTGTAAAGCTTTCCTGTGGGTAATCTAGGAAGTTGTACCGCGAAATCTACAGATCTTGGGCACTTCTGACGTGCCAAGTGTGCAATACAGAAAGCCATCAACTCCTGCTCCAACTCCGCGGACGGCAAGCAATCGGGAACGAGTTGCACAACAGCCTTTACCTCCTCTCCAAGATCAGCATTTGGCACACCGAACACAGCGGCATCAGCCACTTTGGGATGGGTAATAAGCAAATTTTCACATTCTTGAGGATAAATATTTACACCACCTGAAATCACCATGAATGTGGATCGATCCGTAAGATACAGGAAATTATCTTCATCAACATAGCCCATGTCGCCAACTGTGCTCATGCTTCCATCAGGTGAACGGGTCAGCGCTGTTCTCTCGGGATCATTAAAATAGACAAAAGGCGATCCAGTTTTGAACCAAATCTCACCTGGAGTCCCTTTAGAAACTGGAGCCATCTGTTCATCCAGAATATGAAGATCGCCTAGCAAGACTCGTCCAACTGTACCAGGATGAGCCTGCCACTCTGCAGAATTGCATGCGGTGAATCCCAATCCTTCGGTTGCACCATAGTACTCGTGAATTATCGGCCCCCACCACTGTATCATTTGTTGTTTAACTTGAATAGGGCAAGGTGCTGCGGCATGAATCGCAATCTTCAGGGAAGATAAATCACACGCCGTACGACAATCAGAGGGCAATTTAAGCATGCGACTGAACATCGTAGGTACTAATTGTGTATGAGTTATTTTGTATTTTTCTACCAATGACAAATATCTTGTTGGCTCAAAATTCTCCATGATTATAACTGTTCCACCATTTCTAATGGCTAAACTGACATTCGCTAACGGTGCAGAATGGTATAACGGTGCAGGAGATAAATAAATCATTCCCTCTTCGCATTGCCACAGCGAATTCAAAAACTTAAAAAGTGGAAGTTGGTCATTCGGATGACTTTCAGGCAGTGGACGGAGTACACCTTTTGGTCGTCCGGTAGTACCTGATGAATAAAGCATAGCGGTTCCAAGCGATTCATTTTCAATAGAATGATCACTGTAACCTTTGATGAGATATTGATAACTGACAACTTTTGCAGAAGCGACGGTATATTCCACTGCCGGAAAAGAACCAACAACCAAGCAAAGAATTATTCCGGGACAATCCAATAGCGCCTTCTCGACTACATTCAGTAATTTATCAGAGGTAATTATTATCTTCGATTCACTATTATTCAGAATATACGCCAATTCATCTGATTTTAAATAAGTA
>CAIRGO010000117.1 GCA_903878115.1 Akkermansiaceae bacterium
CCTCAAACGCCACCGAAAGAACACGACGCTCTATATCCTGATGAACGAAGGGGAGGAAAATGCCGATCTAACCGCAAAGTTCAAGGATGCGCGAGTCCCCCAAATTTGGGATCCGGAAAACGGCAGCCGCAGGACCGCCCCGGTGTTCACCAGCGGCCAACACGAAACCGTGCTACCTCTAACCTTGACTCCGCACCAATTGAAAGTGGTCGTTTTCCGCGATGACAGTCCGGCGGTTGCGAACACTCCGCATTTGACCGAATCCCCTCTGGAGGTGACCGCGGTGGAAGCATCGGGCGCTGGCGCACTGATCGCCCGTGTTGTCTCCGGCCAAACCGGAAAATTCGCACTGAAAGGCACCTATCAAAATCAGATTTTCAAGGCGGATGTCAGTCTTCCTTCCCTCCCCGCGCCCCTTCGGTTGGATGCGGATTGGCAACTCTCCTTTGCGGATCAACCCGAGAAAAATCACTCTGCACAACTCGGCTCGTGGACCGACTTGCGGGCGAATTATTCCGGCACCGCCACCTATACGCGAACCCTGGAGATTGCGGCGGAATCGCTCGCTTCTAACCACCGTTGGATTCTTGACTTGGGAACGGTGCATGATGTCGCCTGCATCGAAATCAACGGCCAGAAGTCCGCTGCCATTTTGTGGCCGCCCTACCAACAGGACCTGACCAAGAACCTCAAATCCGGCTCCAATACCATTCGCATTCACGTGACTAACACGCTGGCCAATCAACATGGCGAGCCCAAGCCATCCGGCCTTCTCGGGCCGGTTGTTCTCAGTCCGGTCCAAGCCGTCGCCGTTGAATTGCAAAATGGCGACAAGTGAGAATGGATCCCGCTCGCGCCCGGGAACGAGTCACGCAGGCAGCTCGAAACCTTTTCGACGCGGGCGGTCCTGCATGGCGGCAGCATCCTTGTCGCCGACGATTTGCTCGGCTTGAGGGTCCCACTTGAGCGGCCGCACAAGGCGCTCCGCGGTCCCCAAAAGCTGGCAAATCGTGCCGGAACGATGACCGACGCCCGCTGGGCAAATGGTTGGCTGGCGGCTGAGTATGGATTCGATGAAATTCATCCGGTGGTCCTTCGACTCATAAACCTGGACATCGTTCGGGCCGAACTTGTGGCGCACGAGTTCCACAGGCGATGTCTCGATCTTGCCGCGGCTGACGAGCACCTCTCCCTTGGTTCCAATGAACCGGATCATGTGGCCATTGTTCGGCCCCTTGTCCCGCCACACCGTAATGCCGTCGGCATAGCGATAGTGATGGTGCTCGGCACCTTCATAACCTTTCGGAATGAATTCGACCGGCCCCGTTTGATCGCGATCAAGCGCCCACTGGACGATGTCGAAATGGTGCGCGCCCCAGTCGCCACACTTGCGGCTGCCATATTCCCAGTAGCAACGCCAACCGCCGCCGTAGATCCCTTTCACCCGGTTTTCCGAATGCTCGAAAAACGGTGTGGGGCCCAGCCAGCGGTCGTAATCAAATCCCTCGGGCACGGGCATGAGGGTCTCTTTTTCCGGCGGTTGCGGAAACTCGCCGAGCTGGCAGTAGATTTCCTTGATATCCCCGATCATTCCATTGCGGACCAGATTGGCGGCGATCCGGAAGTAGATCTCCGAGCGTTGTTGGCTGCCGACCTGCACGATGCGGCCGTATTTTTTCTCCGCCGCCACCATCGCCTTGCCTTCCTCAATGGTTAGAGTCATCGGCTTTTCCACATAAACATCCTTGCCCGCCTTCATCGCAGCCAGCGCGATCGCCGCATGCCAGTGGTCCGGCGTGGTCACGCACACCGCCTGAATGTCGGGATGGGCGAGCACCTCCTCGAAACGCGAAGTCGCCAGGATGCCCTCGTAGCCCTTTTCCTTCAGCACGCCCACGGCTTTCTTCAGGTGTGAGTCCCTCACATCGCACACCGCAATCGGCTGCACGTTCTTCATGCCGGGAAACGACCGCACATGACCGTCGGAAATCAGTCCCATGCCGATGAACCCCATGCCGATCCGGGAATTCGCGGCGGCCTTGGTCGCATTGCCCAGCGTTTCAGACCTAACAATCTGAGGGGCGAGCACCGCGCCCGCGGCGCTGAAGGATGACTTTATAAACTGGCGACGGCTGGATTGTGGCAAGATATTCATTGGATTAGATTTACGAATGATGGGTTAGGGAGAGTTTGTCTGTTGCTGGCCCGCAGGTTTAGGCGGCTCGGGCGCAATGATCTGCGGGAGAACTTTGACCAATACCCGACCGCCCGGCTGGGAAGGTGCGCCGATGAAGACCATGTCCC
>CAIRGO010000118.1 GCA_903878115.1 Akkermansiaceae bacterium
AGATTTACTTTATTGATATTTTGCCGACTGATTTCGCATGTGTTGTTCATGTAAATGTGGACTACCAGGCGAAGAAAGAAAGGGGTGATCCCGAGACTGAGTGGGCATTAGATACATTAGCTAATGCAATGAAAGTTAATGAGCACCTAGCTAAAGTGATCATGAATTTAGCCCGCTGTCATGGTTAGCCCCGCACCCCCTTATATGTCTTCTAAGCCACCTACTCTCTAGGTGGCTTTTTTATTGCGTTGATCAGGCAGGGTTTGGCAGAGTGTTCCTTTGAACCCTGACATGGTATTTCTTATATTCCACAATGGTTGTATGTTTGATAGGCAAGGGTGGAAAGGGTAGGCAAGGGTATCTACCGCATGTATGGGTAATTGATTGATTACGTATATTTATATGTAACTTCTGGATACCCTACCCATCCCTTCCCTCCCCTGTTCTATCTTGACGAGATCATCTAGTGCCTCGATTAAAAACAAGCCACCACGGTAAAAGGAATCTCTTTGTTTCTGGCTGTATGCAGGTTAGCGTAAGCGCCCGTTATGTCTTTATGGGGCATGTTTTTTCTGGTGTCCCATGTTTGGGTTGGGGTGTTGAGCAACCCTGTCCTCAACCCTGCCCTGCGACATGCGTGAGGCATTGTCTCAGTTGACCGTTACGTAACGGTATGGAAGAAATTATCGATGTGGAAGCCGAAGTTGTTAGCGAAGAAACGCTTTCAGTTTGGGCAAAAAATCAAATCGAGTTAGCAGATGCTTTGGGCTGCGATCGCAAAACGATTAGCCGCTGGTTGAAAGAGAAAGATCCGGAGTGTCCGGGCAAAATGTCTGATGGTAGATATAACATCACGCTCTGGCGATTGTGGGTTGAGAAGAAAGGGAAAAAGCCCTCAGCGCGGTTAGGTGGCGATAAGGGCTCTGTCGAGTTGGAGATTTTACGGCTGAAAAAACAAAAGCTGGAAATGGAAAATGCACAGATGCGTGGCCAGCTCATTGATGTTGATGAATGCAGCCGCTTACTGGCCGACATGGTGCGTGCTGCTTATGAGTCCATGCGCGGAGCTAAACATACTTTGGCGAGTCAAGTCGTTGGCGTATCGATCGCGGAGGCTTCTAAGCGTATTCAGCGCGATTTAGACGAAAGACTGCTCACACTCTCGCTTGGTGAATGGGCAAAAAAAAAACCATTTTGGGCGAACATTTGTGCGACGCTTGGCGACCTGCACAAGACGTTTCTCCTTGGCGATGGGCAGAGAGAAATGTCGTAGTTCCTTTATCGGCGGCTGGGCAAAAGTGGAGCAGTGAAGATGCGCGGTTCGTAAGGCGAATCATGGAATGCTTTGCCGATGAAGGGATCAATGAGATTACCTGCATGTGCTCGGCGCAAAGTGCGAAAACGCTGACGATTCTGGTATTGATGTGTTGGGCAATCGCGGAGGATCCTGGCCCGATTCTGTGGGTCACGTCGAGTGAGAAAGAAGGAAAGAAACTTTCGAAAAGTAGGCTCATGCCCTTGCTCGAACGCTGTGCACCAGTCGCGGCGAAGATGCCACAATCTAAGACTCACAAGACGACGTTAGAGATTTACTTCCCCGGGGCGCCGTTAGTGATTGTTGGATGCGAGGCTGAGGCTGGATTGCAATCAACGCCCTACCGTTACGTATTCTGCGACGAGGCTCGGCAATATCCGACCGGCGCACTGGAGATGCTATCCAAGCGTTTCCGTAGTTATCCGCACAACTACAAAAAAGTCATTATCTCTACTCCGGATATGGAGGGAGACGCATTGCACCGAGCGTTTTTAGCTGGCAGCCAAGAGCGCTGGCACCTCAGATGTCCGAAGTGCGGTGATGAACACGAAATTACGTGGGGAGATAAATTGAGTGTGGGCGGCTTGAAATGGGATAAAAATGCACAGACGTTCGATGATATTAAAAACACTTACCGATTTGATGAATTGGACAAGACTGTGAGATATTGTTGTTGGAACGAAGCGTGTGACCACACATGGAAAGATATCACGTCCGATCGCAAATACATCAGCACTGAGGGCCGGTGGGTAGCGATGAATGAGAATGCCCCATCGAACTCCGTGAGCTTTACATGGGGTGCAATCTTGCCGTGGTGGGCATCGATGACTTCACAAGTCAGAGAGTTTTTGGCGGCGAAGTCTGCGCTGGAGTGGGCTGATACCGCGCCGCTGAAAGATCACATGAACGAGACGCGTGGACAGGTTTGGACTGATCAATATGTTTATACAAGTGGTGAAAAATACATCGAAGATCGTATTGTTGCGTATGATCCGGAAAGTGAATGGTTAGAAGAACAACGTCGAATCATGACCGTGGACGTGCAAGGCAAAGGTGGCCGTCACTTCTACGTTGTCATTCGCGCATGGAGCTTTCGTGGGTGGAGCCGATTGATCATGAATGGCGTGTTGTGGAGCTGGGAGGAAATCGCTTTAGTCGCGGCACAATGGAAAGTGGATCCAGTGAACGTCGTTATCGACTCTGGTGCGTGGGCTCCGGAGGTTTATAAGCAAGTGGTGGCGAGTGGCTATCGCTACAAAGCATTTAAGGGAGACGACAAAGACACTTATCGAATCGCTGGAAAAAGTTACATTTACAACATCACGAAAGCGGATCCAGCGATCGGCACTGCTGATCAGGGGAGAGTTAGGCCGATTGATTTGGTGTTGTGGGCGAAGTATGGTGCTCTGTCACGGCTTCACGCATTCATGCACGGTGACTTAGGTAAATGGGAAATCCATGCCGCGGCGAGTGCTGAGTATAAAATGCAGGTCACGTCGTGGGATAGACGAGCAAGATCATCACGCGATGGTTCTCAATTCATGGAGTGGTATCAGAAAAATGCACGACAAGATCACTACGCTGACTGTGAGCAGATGCAGGTAATCGCCGCCGCCGTCACGGGATTGTTGAGTGAGCCTGGAGAGATGCCGTTATTTGGCGAATGATCATTTCATCAAATCGAAAATCAGTGGCTTGAGAATTTCATCTGGCTCATCGCTTTTTACGTTTCGAGAAAAGACAGAGAGGGAAATATACCAAGGTTCCTCAATTTTGTAATATTTCTCCAGCGCGATTTCGATCGCGTTGGTGTCTTCACTTTTTATTACATCGAGCGAGTCAAGGTATTCTTGAAACTTGGCGGGAAGTCTTACGGATGCACAAGGAAACCATTTTTCTTGTGGCAGGGTCAATGGATCGATGTAGGTGATTTTTTCATCATCATCATCGCCCATCTCATATCCATTTTCACGGAAAAGTTGGTTGATGAATTCGATGGTCTCTTCGACGGAAGTAAATGGATTTTTGGAAGAATGGGGCATGTTGTTGGGACAGTATTGAATAATCGTGGCAGCGTGAGTCCTGCCATTATTGACGTTTCCGTAGATTATTCAATATCAAAAATAGCCGGTTGGAGGCTTGTTCGGCGGTTAGTGGTTGGCTGAAATTATTGGCGGC
>CAIRGO010000119.1 GCA_903878115.1 Akkermansiaceae bacterium
GTGCCGGCGTTCACATTGGTGCCACCAGTGTAGGTGTTGTTATTTGACAAAATCTGCGTGCCAGCACCGGTTTTCGTGAGAGTCATGCCCGACGCACCGTTGGCGATGATACCAGAATAACTTGGGGAAGCACCGAGGGCCGGATTCAGGGTGAGGGCCGTCACTGAAGCGTAATTGTTCGACGTGGTGGAAAAGATACCACCCGTCGCGGCAAAGTTCTTGTTGCCGTTGAGACCTCCGAGAGTCACGGATGTAATCCCGGTGTTAAGCCTGAGGCCATTGTCAGCGCCGCCAGTGACGCTAGCGGTCGTGTCAAACGGGCTGTTTTGCAGGGCAAGGCTGTTGTCGAGTCGGAGAACTCCGACGCTGATCGTCGTCGCACCGCTGAAGGTATTTGCATTGGAGAGGCTGACTATTCCAGCAACACTGCCCGTTCTGTTAATGCCACCGTTCTGAATCACAGAACTGATGGCCAACGCGCCTCTCGTAGAATTTGTATAGCCAAAGATACTGAGGTTCTGCGTGACACCGTTGAGATTCAAGAATGGAACTGTGATCGAGCCTGAGGTATTACCGCTCTGGTTGTGAGCGTCAGATGTGACGCCATCGGTAAGGGTGAGTGTGCTACTGCCACTGCCGCTCACGGTTCCTGAACTGCCACCATTGTTGCTTCCGAGGGACAAATGTCCAATGGTCTGGTTGAATCCGTTCAGATCTAGGGTGTTGACACCCTGGCCGTCCACGATTATCGGAACGTTAGAGGAAAGAACGTTGCTGGCTCCCAGTCTCAAAATCGCGCCTGCGGCGCCGCCACCGCTTGTACCGTTTCCAACCCGGACACTAGTGGAGGCGTTGGCTGCGCCAAGGACCAAGGTGCCTGCGTAAACGTCGGTCGCTCCCGTATAGGTGTTGATCCCATTGAGGTTCAGTGTGCCGGTCCCGGTCTTGCCGAGACCGCTGCTGCTACTGGATCCGATGGCGTTGGTGAAAGTGACCGTATTCGCGCCCGTATCGAGCATGGCGTAACCACTATTGACCATGGTCAGACGGGAGGAAAGATCGGTGTTAGTGCTCGCTCCCCATTGGAGCCTGGCGGCGCCAGCCTGGTTGGTGCCGATGTTGGAAACACTGTTAATCGTAATGTTCCCCGTCGTACCTAATGCGCCAGTAACAAAATTCAAGGGCCCGCCGTTGATGACCGTGCCACCGCTGTAGTTACTGGTAGCATTGCTGAGGGTAAGGGCGAGAGCTCCGTTCTTCACCAAGGTAACGGCTCCGCCGTTGTCATTGATTGGGGCGCTGATCGTGATGGCACCGCTGCCTGGCGTGACATAAAGATTGCCACCGCTGGCTCCAGGAACAGTGACCGAACCTGCCACCGCTCCGGGCGCGATCGTCAACAGAGTGCCGACTCCATTCAAGATGCCAGTGGTAGCCAGCTTGTAGCCAGTGACGCCATCCGAAAGGGTGATCGTGGCCGTGGCACCGGTGTTGCGGAGCGCGGCCATAGTGCGATCACCCGAGAGGGCCGTGGAACCCGAGGAGGTGTAGGCGTCTGTGGAAGTCATCCAGGTGCTTTCGGCCGAGGCCGCGATATTGGCTGGCACGACATAGTTTGCATTGTAAGCCGCGTAGTCGCTCTGAAGCGCCGATGTGGTGCCCACGGTGGCCCACGGGGCGATAAAGGCCGATGTGCCCGCGCCCGTGACCACGATCATGTTTTTAAGCCCGGACGCCTGCGGTCCGGTACCCCCCGCCGAGAAAGTAACTGCCGAAGTGCCTGTTTGGGTCAGCCCGCCGAAGGTCAGCGTCTGACCATTGGAGGTGGTTTGATCCGTAGTCAGTGCCGTATTAAACTGACCTCTCGTAAGCGTCAGGGTTCCGGCAGTTTCAGCGTAGGTATTGGCGGCCGTATTGGCGTTGCCGTAGTTGAGTGTCCCACCGTTGGAGGTAATGAGAGAAGCCGCCGAGCTGTTCAGACGGTCAACAGCTCCCTGAGTTGCTACATTCGTGAGCGTGAGCAACGTGCCGTTAAAGGTGATGCCGCTACTCGTGCTGATGGTGCCCGCCGCGCCGCTGATGGTGGTATTTCCAAGTTGCCAATAACCATTAAGGATGGTCTCGCCGGAGTAGGTATTCGCACCTTGGAGGTTCAAGCCACCATTGCCAATCTTGGTCAAGCTCGTGCCTGCGCCCGTAATGGCCATTGAAATGACATTCGACTGCTGCCAATTGCTGGCCGCTATGGTCGCAGCAGCACCTAGGTCAAGGGCCGTGCCACCTGTGAGCGTCACCGCGCCCACCGTTGCGCCAAAGGTTAGACTGCCCGCGCTCTGAGTGCCAGTCAGCGTGATGCTGCCAGTATTGGTGGCGGCAGCCGTGACAAACAGATCATCTGACGTGGTAGGAGAAGCAATGTAGGTGCCGCCTGTGCCTGATGCATTAGGCCCCCAGAATGCGTTCGTTCCGTTCCATGCTCCAACGACGGTACTGAAGCCTGCCGTGGTCCCGTTGACATCCCAATAATAGTTTGTTGCTGAAACGGACTGTACGGCTAGCAGCGCAGCGATGGCGGAGGCCAGAGGGAAGGACAGGCGGGAGATTGGTTTTGATTTCATATTCTAGTTTTACTTTTTAATTCTGGAAATAAGTATTCTGGTTATCTTACTAAGAAACTGGTTTATTGACGGAACAATTTCCCTGACAGATCGAACAAATCAGTCAAACAGAATTTCAACCAGAAAAAACATTCTTGACAACTGACCCTATAATAAGTCAGATTTTATTGTATGAATTTCTTCCGTGTTTTTACTGCTTCTGAGCAATTGAGGGATTACTTGCGCACTGAATTAATCGCGGGACGCTGGCAAAAGAAAATGCCGGGGGCGGGACGACTTGAAAAAGAGTTAGGAGTGGGGCGAAATACGGTGGAAGCGGCCTTAGAACAACTAGAACGCGATGGACTTTTACAAAATTTAGGCAGTCGACGCGGTCGACGCATCCAGATCGCGACTAACAGCAAGAAGCCTAAGTTGGGCATAGCTGTGCTGCTCTACGAGCAAATTGATCGCCATTCGCACTATATGGCAGAGCTGGAATTAGCACTAGTAAAAGCAGGGCATTCTTTGCACTTTCAGAGCAAATCGCTCACGGAAATGGGAATGAGTGTAAAATTAGTGAAGAATCTCGTTTCTCAAACACGAGCAGATGCATGGCTAGTAGTGGCAGGTTCACGCGATGTATTGCAATGGTTTAGCGAACAGCCCTTGCCTGCGTTTGCCCTCTTCGGCAGGCGCACAGGACTACCCATGGCTGCCGCAGGTCCTGACAATATTACCAGCCTAACAGCCGTCACTCACTCGCTTATTGACATGGGTCATAGCCGCATCGTAACCATCTGCCGAAAAGAGCGAAGACTACCCACACTAGGCACAGCGGAGCGTGCATTTCTCGAGGTGTTAGAGAGTCATGGCATTCATGCGGGACCCTATAATTTGCCAGATTGGATAGAAACAAAAGAAGGCTTGCAAGCACTTTTGCAATCACTCTTTCGAGTATCGCAGCCCACCGCGTTGATCTTCGATGAGGCTTCCATTTTGACCGCGATCTTACAATTTCTTGGTACCAGAAGCATAAAGATTCCCGAGGACATCACGCTGATCTGCACTTCTTTCGACCCTGCCTTTTCACTTTGCATGCCACCCATAGCGCATACCAAAAGTGATTATTTGCCCATCATACGCAGCGTGATACGATGGGCCAATCATGTGGCAGCTGGCAAAGATTACCGCATCCAGACACTGACGCCGGTTAGGTTCTTCCCAGGTGGCACCATCGGACCCGCAAAGGGCAAATCGTTCATGTAATAGATTTCCCTAGCTGCTGCCGTTTTGCCACTCGACATGCGCAGATTGCTAGCGCAGAGTAACGGGGATGAATGTAGCAAAAATGTTGTCGACTGGAAGCACAGCAAGTGACCGACTGCGAGCATGGGTTCTACAGACGATGTTAGCATTTTTGTTTGCTCTTCCGCAGGCTGCAGTTGCGGCGCAACCTAACATTCTTTTCTTTTTCGCCGACGACTGGGGCAAGCACGCTAGTATTTATGCCGATATCGAAGGCAAGGGCGGCGTCAATGACATCGTCCGCACGCCGAACTTTGATCGCATCGCCAAGCAGGGTGTGCTGTTTCGCAATGCGAATGTCAACGCGCCCTCGTGCACTCCTTGTCGTAGCTCGCTGCTCTCGGGTCAGTATTTCTGGCGCACGGGTCGCGGCGCGATTCTACAAGGCGCGGTATGGGATGAAAAAATCCCCACGTTTCCGCTGTTACTGCGCGATGCTGGATATCACATCGGCAAGACTTACAAAGTATGGAGCCCTGGCACACCAGCAGATGCTCCGTATGGTGGCCAACAATATACCTATCAAAAAGCCGGCGGTCGCATGAATCAATTCTCCAGCACGGTGACCAAGCTCGTCGCTTCAGGCACAAAGTTGGATGCTGCCAAGGAGGAAATTTTCTCAGAAGTTCGCGGCAATTTTCACGACTTCCTCGCTGCCAATAAAGACGGCAAGCCTTTTTGTTATTGGTATGGCCCTACCAATACGCATCGCATTTGGATGAAGGGCAATGGCAAAAAACTATGGGCCATCGACCCAGATCAGCTGAAAGGAAAAATGCCACCTTACTTGCCCGATGTGCCAGAGGTGCGCGAGGATCTAGCCGATTACTTTGGCGAAATTGCCGCACTGGATGCCAGCTTCGGGGTGCTACTCGATGAACTGGAAAAATCAGGTCAGCGCGATAACACGCTCATCGTCATCAGCGGCGATCACGGCGCGCCAGGTTTCCCCCACGGGAAATGCAATCTGTACGGATTCGGCACCAACGTCTCACTCTCGATCACTGGTCCTGGTGTTAAAGGCGGCAGAGTGGTGAACGACTTCGTCAATCTAACAGATCTCGCACCGACCTTTCTCGAAACCGGAAAGGTCTCCGTGCCAACAGTGATGACTGGTCGCAGTCTATGGCCGATTTTACGCTCAGAAAAATCGGGCCTCGTCGATGCCACACGCACGCAAGTTTTCACTGGTCGTGAACGCCATGTCGAGAATGCTCAAGCTGATTTCTTACCCTATCCACAGCGCGCCATCCGCACCGCAGAGCATGTGCTGATCATCAACTTTCACCCCGAGCGCTGGCCGCTAGGTGAACCAAGAAATTTACTCGATGGCAAAACCCCGAGTGACGACTTGTTAGAGAACAATAGTCGCATTACCCATGCCGATGTCGATGCCAGCCCCACCAAATTGTGGTTGATCAAGCAGCGCAATTCCGCTGAATGGCAAGCGCACTACCAGTGGGTCTTCGGCAAACGCCCCAAGTATGAACTCTACGATCTTAAAGCCGATCCGCACGAGACCAAAAACCTCGCCGATGACCCAGCCTACGCCACCGTCAAAGCCGATCTTGAAAAACGTCTCATTGCCGAACTCACCCGCACCGGCGATCCACGAGTGATCGACGATGGCAAGTATTACGAAACACCACCGCTTGCTGGACCACTACTCCGTGAAAAAGCCAAGCCCGCAGAGCCCTCAAAAAATCTTCCTAACAAGAAAAAATAAGCGTAGCAACTTTCATCAAAATCGCGAGTTATTACGATGATGAAAACATTATGTTGCCTACTCGCCTATTGTGGACTTTTTTTGCCCTCGTTGGCAGTCGAACCCGTTACCGTAAAAATCACCGTTGATAACGTCGAGCGCAGCGCACTGATATACGCGCCAAAGACGGACAACAAAGACGCTAAAATTCCCCTCGTATTTGGCTTTCACGGCCATGGCGGAAGTGCTCAGCAAGCAGCGAAATCATTTCGTTTGCACGAGG
The DNA here is from genome assembly GCA_903878115.1 of Akkermansiaceae bacterium. Classification (GTDB taxonomy): domain Bacteria; phylum Verrucomicrobiota; class Verrucomicrobiia; order Verrucomicrobiales; family Akkermansiaceae; genus UBA956. The sequence continues at coordinate 5,894 of CAIRGO010000119.1, forward strand.
TTTGGCCAGAGTCCTGTGTCGTTTACATGCAAGGATTGCCCACTGTCGGTCAACTCACTGATCCCGATGGCAAACGCACTGGCTGGCAATCAGCGAGCGGGATGCTGGGTGATCGTGATCTAAAATTCTACGATGCACTGCTGAAAAAACTCCGCAGCGATTACCCCATCGATGCCAAACGCATCTACGCGACTGGTCACTCGAATGGCGGCGGATTCACCTACCTGCTCTGGGCCTATCGTGGAAAAGATTTCGCTGCCGTAGCACCCTGTGCTGCCGCTGCACTACAATACGCATTTACGTTAGAACCAAAACCCTGTTTGCTCATCGCCGGCACCAACGACGAGATCGTAAAATACGCATGGCAAGAACGCATGATGACCATCGTCAAAGGCAAAAATCTCTGCGCCGCCACTGGCACCGCGTGGGACAAAGACTGCATAGAGTATGCCCCAGCAACGGAAGGAAAAGGTGCGACGTTCATCAGCTTCATTTACAACGGCACACATAAATACCCCACCGAAGCACCTGCGTTGATCGTGAAATTTTTCAAAGAGCATCAATTACCCTAAGAATGCATTAATGAAAAAATGACCGGAGAGAACATAGCTGTGTGAGGAAACATCCGGCAAGATTTTGACAGAATTCAGTGTATCAGTGGTGAAAAAACGTTAGGTCTCACGTGGAGGAAGAATTTTAACCACGGATTGAAGACAGGATTAAAGGCAGGATTTTTTGAGGCTCTTGTTTTATTACTATAGATGTAGTAAATTGAACAATAGGATAACGTTGCTAAATTTTGAGGATTCCAGCCCCGAAGTGGGCGTTTCATAATAGCCCAACGGCAACGCCCTGGGTATAACGTCCCACCCTCTAACAAATTGAGCCATGAAAGGGCGAATCCATAGGAATGATATGGCAGCGCTTTGGCAAGAAAGGCAGAATCTCAAGCGAAGGCGCGAAGGAAGAGAAGTTAAAACATAAAGAATTTTAAACCACGGATTAAAGGTAGGATTTTTTTGACTAGACTTTACCAGAAAATGCCCTCGCACGTATAGCCGTTCGCGATCCTGCCGAAACACCAGCGCTGATCGCACATGGCAGGGTTTCACCCCATTGAGGAATCCTTTTTCGGAACCATAGTTGTCATCCACGAGTTGCTCACAAGAGCGGCTCGTTACTAGAACAAAATTATGAAAACGAAATACATACCACAAGCATTGCTGATACTCGGCATGACCGCATTCATTCCTAACTCATTCTCTGAAGAATCTGTTGCGGAAAAAACTTCCGCTACCGCAAAGGTGATGGTGAAAAAAGGATCCCTTACCGCGATGATCAGCGATAGCGTGACCTTCTCCATCCTCACCAAAGCATTAGTGGCGGCAGAACTCGATGGAACAATGGGAAGCGCAGGTGAATTCACCATCTTTGCCCCGACCGATGAAGCATTTGGAAAATTGCCCGCAGGAGTCCTTGCCAAATTGTTGCCTCCCGAAAACAAAGAGAAGCTGCGTTCATTGCTGCTCTATCATGTAGTTGCAGGCAAAGTGCTCGCTGCTGATTTGAAAGATAGCGATGTCAAAACCATGAATGGTGAAAAAATCAAAATAGACGTGGATGGTGAGAAAATCGATGTCCAAAACAAAAAAGTCTTCAGTGCTGATGTCCTTGCGAACAACGGTGTCATGCACACCATTGGCGAAGTAATGATTCCAAAATCGTTAGATGGATTTGCTGGCCTAGACAAATAATTCCCCTTGACCTTAGGAACCATCTGCGCCAAGCGCAGGTGGAACCGAAAGGCAGCAATGCAGTGTCTGCGCGGACACCCCAGCCGCGATCCCAGCCCCAAATCGGCAAAAACCTTTACCGAAACTCGATCGACTTTCTTGTGATGGCCGAATCACTTTTTGACAGCGAATCATTCTACACTACGTTGCTTGATGAAAATTTTATTGCTCCTGCCATGCCTATTGATTTCAGCATTCGCGGAAGATTGCCGCGTATTGGTGGATGGTACTGGTTGTAACACTCGACAACTCGCAGTGACGCGGATCTTTAAGACACTTCCGGGTGTGACAACTGTCGAAATCCTTCCGCGCGCAGAGGCACCCGCGCTGAACCAACGTTACTTCGTAATCCACTCTACCCAGAAAGCCCCGAGTCGCGAGCAATTGATCGAAGCACTAGGCAGGCGGGCGAAATTTTATCATGTCATCGCTGTGACTGGAGGCTGACACATGCCGCGTGATCTAACAAACTGGAGCGCGGAATTTATTCCGAATCAAAGCTCATGCTGAAGCTCGAATGCAAATGCAATGCGGGATAAATCCCGCGCTCCATGAAAGCGCATGCAGCGGGTGAGTAATCGTTGAAGCTGCCTCATTGTGATTTATTTCTGTTCGCGTTTCGTCGGGATCCCTGCTTTGGTTTCCTCCAGCCATTGCTGCAGGCGCGCATTCATCTTGTTGGCGCGATCTGTTTTTTGCGCAGCGAGATTGTTTTTCTCACCGAGGTCAGCAACAATATCGTACAATTCTAGTGACCCGTCATCGTAGTTGCGAATCAATTTATCATTGCCCATACGGATCGCCGCACCGGGCCGATTTCCCTTGTGAAAAGACCAGTGCGGATAGTTCCAGCAAATCGCATCACGTTTCAGTGATCCGCCATCGAAGAGCGATCGCAAGGATTCGCCGTCTAGTGACTCGTCTTTAGCGATATCAACACCGGCGGCATCGAGGATGCTAGCGGTTAAGTCCATACTGACCACCGGGGTTTCGTTAATCCCGCCCGCCTTGGTCACACCCGGCCAGCGGATCGCGAGGGGCACACGCAGGCCACCTTCGTAGAGAAAGCCCTTGCCATCCCGCAGTGGGCGGTTGTCAGTCGCACCGTTCCAGCCACCGTTGTCGCTGGTAAAAATCACCAGCGTGTTGTCAACAAATCCCATAGTTTTTACGTGATCGAGAACACGACCGATGGCGCGATCCATTGCCTCGATTTGACCACCATAAATCGGATTGATCAAGCCGTGGCCTTCCTTGCCTTTGAAGTGCGCGGTCAATTCCTCCGGCGCTTCAAAGGGGAAATGAGGATTGTAGGTCCACAGGCAGATGAACATCGGTGAATCCTTTTGTTTCTCCATCCATTGAATCGTTTCATCGGCGAGGCGATCGGTGAGATACTCGCCCGGCTTCCTGTCCTTCAGTGTAGGAATGCGATAAGGGTCGTAATACGTCGGCGTTCCGCCCAAATTGCAGCCTGCGATGTTGATATCGAAGCCTTGGTTGTCTGGATAAAATCCTTTTCCACCCAGATGCCATTTTCCAAAAAAACCAGTCGCGTAGCCTACTGCCTTCATTCGTTCTGCCAATGTGACGCGTGCAAGCGGCAAGGTATTGTCGGAGAGTGGCGGTTGGATCGTGCGGTCATCTGGCCAGAATTGTTTGCCGTCTGGGCCGTGCTGCGTGATGTGCAACCTCGCGGGTGCCAAGCCAGTGATCAGAGCGGCCCGAGTCGGCGAGCAAACCGGAGCCGCAGCATAAGCATTGGTGAAACGCACGCCCTCTGCCGCGAACCGATCAAGGTTCGGTGTGCGCAGGATATTGTTGCCTTGGCAGTGTAGATCCTTCCAGCCCATATCATCTGCCATGATCAGAAGGATGTTTGGCCGCGATGCCTTCGCTGATTGCTCTGCCATCATCGGCGAAATCAGCAGAGAGGATAGTAGGATGAGCGTATATGTTTTCATCAGAAAATTGTGCTACGATACAAAAATCATGCGTTGCTTCTTTCGATGCTATGCTGATGAATCAAGCAATCACTTCAACTAAAGGACCGTTCGCCGCACGAGTGACAAACATCTCGGCATCGATGCCTGTTTGCTGCAAGTACTGCTCGCGAAAGGCTGCCATAATTGCCGTGGCGTGATGCGGATCAATGAGTGCCACAACACAACCGCCGAAGCCGCCACCGGTCATGCGGCAACCGTGAACGCCAGCGATCAAACGAGAAATTTCCACCAACTGATCTAACTCCGCGCACGATACAGCGTAGTCATCGCGCAGTGATTCATGGCTGGCATACATCGCGGCACCAGCAGATTGCCATTGTTGATTTTTTAGCGCCTCGACAAATGTCAAAGTGCGCTGGTGCTCGCTCAGCACATGCTGCGCACGCTGACGGACCACACCGCTGAGTGTAGCGGATTCTTGCTGCCAACGCTGCCATGAAACATCGCGCAGTGACGACACCCCGAGCTCGCTAGCGGCTTGCTCGCACTGACTGCGGCGCTGCGCATATTCGCCATCGGCAAGACTGTGTTTCACGCCACAATTGATCACTAAAATCGCCACTTGCGGATCTAAGGGCACGTATTCGATCTGACGATCTCGACAATCTAACAAAAGTGCATGATCTGCTTTGCCAAAGGTCACTGCGAATTGATCCATAATGCCGCATGGCACACCGGCGAATTCATGCTCGGCTTTTTGACACAGCAATGCTTTTTCTTCTAACGAAATTTTACGCTCGCACAGAGTCTCGATCACCGTCGCCATACCAACTTCTAACGCCGCGCTGCTGCTGAGCCCTCCACCCGAGGGCAAGGTGGCACTGACCTCACAGTCAAATCCGGGAATCTCCCAGCCGAGACGTTGAAAACCTGCAATCACTCCTTGCAGATAGCAACTCCAATGGTGTTCACCGGCAAGCAATTCATTTGTTAGATCGAGAGTGATCGATGTTTCTTGATGATCTGATCGTAACACCGCCAAGCGATCATCACGACGACTCACTTTCATGACGATTCCTTTTTCAATCGCCATCGGCAGCACAAGTCCATCATTATAATCAGTGTGCTCGCCAATCAAATTAACACGGCCAGGCGTAAATAAAGAAAAAGTATTCATGTGGTTCATCGCTTTCTAGCAAAAGCAACGCAATCATAGAATTATCAGCGCATTTGTAAATAGCTTATCGCCGATCAATTGTGGCTGGCGTGCAATCAATTTGACAGTTGCTAGATTCGCCAGTAAAATACACCCACTACTATCGTAGTAATTACTCCATGAAATGTTCACTACTGTTCCTCACCATGCTGTTGCCGATCTCTGCCGAGAGCGCAAAATCAACCACCGCGCCCGCTTCGTCACCAAAGGCGGGAGCGGAGCAATCGACGCCTGCACTGGCGCAGTATTTTTCTTGGATCAATAATACCAATGAAGGCACAACTGAGCAACAGACTCTTGCTAATTTAGCGTTTTTTCGATGGCTGCATGAGGAATATGGCATGATCCTCGATATTTATGCCTTCGATGCCGGCTTTGTGGATGGCAAAGGATTTAGCGCGATCTTGAATGAATCGCCACGCTTTAAGGCGCAATTCCCGCAAGGCTTAGACAACGTATTCAAAGCCGCAGCTGATATGGGAACTCGCCTCGGTCACTGGGGTGGACCTGATGGATTTGGCAACACGCCAGAACAAGAGCGGGCACGCATCGATATGATGGCCGGTCTTTGCCGTGACTACGATTGGGCACTGTATAAATTTGATGCGGTGTGCGGAGAATTGCGACCAGAAAAAGAAGCCGCATTCATCCGCATGATGAAAGAGTCCCGCATTCATAGCCCAGATCTCATCGCCTTGAATCATCGACTACCGCTGGGTGCTGAAGGGCTGTCGCTCATGACGACTAGTTTATGGGATGGGCAGGAAACATACATTGATGTGCACATTGGCAACAATGGCACAGCACCGCATCACCGCGCAGCGGCGTTAGCTCGTGGTAATACCGAGAATTTTGATCGCCTCCTTGAAGACCACGGCGTCTGCATTTCTTCATGCCTTGATCATTACGATGATGACATGATCCTGCAAGCCTTTGGTCGCAATCTCATCCTCGCCCCAGAGGTTTATGGAAATCCATGGCTACTGCGCGATGACGAGTTCCCCAAATTTGCCCGCATTTATAATTTGGCTCGTCGCTATCGGGAAATTCTCGTCAACGCGCAATCATTGCCTGAGGCGAACTACGGGCCGACTGCCGTGTCCCGCGGCGATCAAGCCACACGCATGATTACTTTGAGAAACCTAACGTGGAAGCCAGTGACCTACACGGTAGAGGCAGGAAAAGAAATCGGTCTCGCCTCGGCAGCGAAAGTTGAAATTCGTCAACTGCATCCTACAGAAAAAATTCTCGGCAACTATAAATTCGGCGAAAAATGCGAGGTCACGGTGTTGCCATTCCGCTCTTGTTTGTTGTTAGCCTCAACGACTGCATGTGATGAATTAGCCGTCTCTGGTTGCGATTATGAAGTGGTGCGAGACACCCCAGATCAACCTGCTCATCTGCGCTTGTTAGGCATGCCAGGAACTACTGCGAAAGTTTCTCTATTGCCGAACAGTCGGAAATTTTCCTCTGCCACACTCGATGGTAAAGAGGCATCAGCACTGGCAAAAGGTGAAACCGTTACCGTCACCTTCGATGGCAAAACCTTAACCAAACCATGGCATCGCAGCCTCGGCGTGCTATCTCCTGCAGCACTGCCTGTTGATGCGGAATCACTCTACGAATCCACATGCTACGCTGCTGACAACAATGCCCTAGAAGCGCGATCCGCCATTCGCTCAGGTGAGACAAAAATTCCTGCCGTGAAAGCAGCGCGCGATGCCTTCTTCAACCAACGTGTATTCGGTGGTCGCGGCTTGTGGGATCGTTATCTGTTTGATGGTGATGCCAGCACGAGTTTTCACCTTGCTTCCGTTCGCAAAAATCTCCGAGTTACCGATGACTCGCCGCTGCGCATCGACTTCGGTACAGTCATTCGTCCCGACCGAATTGAGATGATCATCCCTGACCAATATTCCTTGTTAGATCTATGCGAAGGCGAGGCGAAATTTACCGCGCAAGTCTCTAGCGATTTAAAAACATGGATCGATATTCGCTTCATCCATGGTGAAAAAAATCTGATCCCACTACCCAAAGGCACAGCTCTGCGATACCTGCGTATTCCAAATTTCTGCTATCGTATTTCCGAGGTGAATGCCTATGTGGGTAATCAAACACTGCCGCGTAACACATGGCGCGCATCGAACCTTTTCGGCTCGTTTGCCAAGATGAAATTTACCAAATCATGGACTGGAAAAATCCGCGTGGATGAGCAAGTGAAAGGTGCCTATCTCTGCGTGGCGCTCAACGGCAAACATGGCATCGAAGGCGCCTACGCTGCACTGCGCACTGCTGATGGACACTACATTGGCGCTGTCGATCGGGCCACGTCATTTCCCTGCAATCCGTTTGAGGGTGCTTCATCGAAGCGGGATAGCAACTACACCTACTACTTCCCCGTCACGCCAGAAATGGTCGGCGCAGATCTTGATGTCGTGGTGCTAGCCGGCGCAGGTGCCGCAGAAAATCTGAGTCCCGAGGTGTGGCATACCGCCCACGCAGCTCCCTACAGCGAGAAATTATTATTGATAAAATAACCAATTACCAATTCCCGCAGTGCTAGTGATTTTACCGCTGCACTGCTGGGCCAATGGTATCACCAGGAACGAATTCAACTGGGGTGTATGTTTGTCGCAGATCTTTTTCTCCAACGGCTACTTTTGCCACCCAACGTACGATGCGCCTAACCGCTGGCACGCTATCCCAGCGGATATGCGCGATCGATTGAGGGCACCATGCGAACACAGGGTCCGCATCTGTGCAGATGAGCGAAACATCCTGAGGCACACGCAATTTCCGTTGTGCAAGAAATTGCTGCACGGCAATAAATGGACCTGCCTCATCAACAATCAACGCCGTCGGCGGAGATACGCTAAACAATTTTTCAAGTCGGGAATATAGTCCCTCGATTGATTCATCCCAATCGGGAAAATTATAATCACTCACCTTGATTCCGTTTGCCGTCATCTCATCAAGAAATGCTTGCTCGGGAGCACCTGGCACAGGCAAACGACGACGTGGACGCGCCAGCAAGACAATTCTTTTATGCCCAAAATCGATCAATGATCGGGTAGCAGCAGCGAAACAAGGGGCTTTATCAGGACCCACTGCAGCGATCGACAAACCACGCCGCCTGCCAAACAATGCAATAACCGGTTTGTCTTGTTGAGAAAACCATTCTAACACATCGCGCGAACCAGCGACGACTACCCAAGCATCCACTGAAGTACGTTTAACTAAACGCGCGATGCGCCGCTGATCCATATCGAGCTCGCTCATGCTCTTCGAGGAGTAAATGACACGATGTCCCACGACTTCTAATTCATGGCGAAGCTCAATGAGATAATCAACATTACGATCACTACGGTCACCGATCAATATACCTATTGTGAGGGAGCGCACAGAAGCTGCGCCTTTTGGAAGAACGATTTTACGACGTCTTCCCACACCCTGCCCTACCAAAATCCCTTCTTTCTCTAGTTTGTATAGAGCGGAATCTACCGTCTTACGATTGATTCCTAACTCTCTCTCTAAACGCAGCACACCCGGCATGATATTACGAATGTTACCATTCATAATCTCCATCCTCAGAAATTCCGCAGCTTGCCCAGCAGAAGAAAGTAATCGAATTTTCGCCATGTGGCAAGTGTGCTACTTTTTTAGACAACTAGCAATCTGATTCACAGATTTATGACAGAACTCCAACTGGCACACAACTATCATTGACCGAACCGATAGCCTTTTTTCATGGCCTGCTCACGCACGGCTTTGATCAACGCTTGGTCTAACGTTTTGTCACTGTCACCCGCAGCTTTTGCTCGCTGTTCTTGCAAAAAGGTTTCGCGCTGACGAGCTAGTTCTAAGATTTTCTCCTGAATCGTTTTGCGCTCAGTCGCCAATTTTTCCGCATACGCAATACGCTGATCGGAGGACATCTCTTGCATCTCTTTCGGTAACTGGGATTTTTCAACGCTACCAAGATCGAGTTTTTTTTGTTTCACGGCATCAACCATATCCCACTGGCCATTGGAATAGTTAGCACTTGCTTTCGTGACACTGCGCTCTACGCAAGCGCCCGTTTTGGCGTTATCCGTCGCTTGTTGATCACAGACGAGTTGTCGTTCTTTCATCGCGGCACCGTTTGCTCCGTAGGAAAGATACGTTTGATTCAACGATAGATTTAACCGAGCGATTTCTTGATCCTGTGGTGCATCAATCTGCGCGATTTGCTGATTCGCATTGATGAATAAAAACACGCCGCCGGCAAGTACCGGACCATCATGCCATCGCTCGCTGATGCCCAGTTCTTTACTCCCGCAATAAATGCTATTCACGATCACCTTTTTCTTATCGGCATTTTTACAACTCTGCAACACATCGATCGGCCCTTGAGCAAATGATTCATTCCCGGCGATGAAAATCACCTTATAGGTTTGCGGTGAATCATCCCACTGCAAATCTGTGATGCTGCGCTGAATCACTGCACCACAATATTCATCTCCACCATTCGTGCGTAGCGCGAACAACTCGCGGCTCACTTCATCGAGATCACGCGTTAGCGGCTCGATCTGCCGCACCCATTGTGCTGCGGAATCAATTTGTGTATTTCCGTATTCATACAAAGCGACTTCTACGATCGGTTGACGACCTTGGAATTTCGCTTCGATAAATGTATTGCACACTCGCCACAGCTGCGTTTTCGCCTGCGCGATCAAGCCGTCCATGCTATTGGAGGTATCTAACAAAAGAGCGATCTGCACTTTCGGTACAGAGTCTTCCGCAGCATCGCCTTTGCCATGTGAAAAAGTAGGAGTGATCAGTGATACGCCGCACAAAACGGCCCGCCGGATGTTTGTCCATGAATGTTTCATAACGAGCGAGTATCGCACGATAAAACACGGTGCTATGTAAAAGCATTGTAAAAGAATAAAGCCGATCCCGTGGTAGGATCGGCTTTTCAGAAAACGATGACTCATTATGATCAACGGCGGCGACGCATCATCAATAACGAACCGCTCAGCAAGGCCAGAAATGCCGTGGATGGCTCGGGCACGGCACCGAGGTAATTGGCAAAAACAAAATCGCTAATCTGCGCACCTGCCACTTTGCCATCGACATTATCAAACTGGAAGTGAATGCCGCCATAAATGCGTGATTGACCCGCTTCATCCACCGCGCTGGAAATGGAGTCAAAACTGCGTGTGTAACCGCCGGGAAGAGCGGTAGAATCCTCATTCACTACGGTGAAGGAAATCAAATCAGTGCCGAAATACTCCGAAAGGATACCACCGGCAGCTCCGCTAAAGGTGCTATGCCCGCTAACGTAAGCAGGAAAATTGGGCGTATTTAGCAAAGGTGTCCAGCCAGCATCAACAAGCGTATCATTGTTGCCATCATCAGTTCTGATCGCTGTGATCGGACGCCAATAATCTGCGTCGTATTTCGAATCCCAAGCTGCAATAGCTGCGTCAGCCGTTGCCATATTCAACAAGGCAAAAAGGCGAGCGTTTTGCTCTAGGCCAAGACTTTTGTCTCCAGAAATTTGTTGCGCGATCAGGTTCCAGTGACCAGGAGGTGTGGCAGTGCCACCGCCATCGGCCCAGAAATATGCCATGTTCGTTTGATCGACGGTACGAGTGCTACTGGTTTTAGAACCTAACGATTTCACTTCGTTGTAGGAGGCTGTGTAGTAGCCAGAATTGATCGAAGGCGGCCCAGCTGGACGAAATTGACTGCCTGAAGTCATCGCAAAGGGGGCCACATATCCCCACTGCGGTAGTGCCGCTGGGGCAAATGCGGCAGGAGTGGGCGTCCATACACCAATTGTCCCTGGAGGTGGGTTGATGTAAGTTGCTACCGAGGCAGAACCATCACCCACACGTGAGGTCAGCATCTGTGTGCCAGCATTGATGCCTAAGGTAATGCCGTTGGTGCGCTGCGTTAGATCAGACACGGTGGCCAGTTGCGTATTGAGTAAGGCGTCGAAAATTGGCTTCTGGGTGGGATACAAGTTAGCGAGCACGGTATGCGCAGCTTGGGCAGCAGCGGCCTCCATCGAGGTAGGACCGGTGACCGACTGATAGCCAAGATAAGCATCATGGCTCAAGGTGATCGAATTCACCGCATCATACACCGCAAGGTGCGTCATCGCCAAAGCGCGTGAAGCAACTGGCGGCGGTGTAGCGGAAACACGAATGGCGTTTAATGCGGCATCGTTCCATTGGGTGATGATGTCAGCATGAACAATGGGTGCAGATAGCAATGCAATGAATAGCAGGGTGTTGCGAACCTTCATAACAAAACATTATGATTAATAATCAAGTAATGCAAAGTAAGAAATCGAAAACTTGATTATCTATCTAAAAACCACCGGGATTGATCAGGTTGTAATAAAATTTCCACCGCTTTCTGAGCGAGATCAAGGCGCTCAATCATCGATTCTAAAAGGCAAAGCGAGGCGCAAGCATCAAACAGGGCATCGTGCCAGCTGCGTTGCGGGCACAGTGCAGAAATTTTTTCCGCTAATCCCAATTCGGCACACAAAGCTCCCAAAGAATGGTCTTTCCAGCTCGGCCACAAGGCGCGCGATAGCAATAAGGTATCCACCCACGGCCCAAAACCATGTCCAGGAAAGGCGCGCAGGAATTTTTTTTCCGTGCCTTTGCCATGGGCCACTACCACCGCCGTGCCGAGAAATTGTTTCACCGTCGGCCACAGTGAAATCAAACTAGGTGCCCCTGCCAAATCAGCCACCGTGATGCCGTGGACTTTCTGTGCCGACCACGCAATCGAGCGATCCGATTGCAGAAACGAAACAAACTGCTCACCCATGCCGGCAGTCATTGACCACTGGCCCATGCCCACTTGAATCGGCACATCGGTTTTCCCCTTCGCCGCACCTGCCGACTCGAAATCAATCGCAGCAAAAGTAACTTGGCAAATGGGCAATGTCGGCAGCAGCATAAAATCGAACGAGCGCAGCGATGCTAACGCAAGTCGTTCTATTAAGCAACCAGTTAGACAATCTCTGATTTTTCAAAACGCCTGCAGAGTTGAGCTTGTCGCTGTTAGAATTTTGCGCTATACGTTATTTCATGAACGAGGAACCTAATCTTGCCATCATTGAAGAAGAAAGAAGGGTAAGGCGGCAGACAGATGTGAACTTCATTTTGAAATGCGTGGGCGCATTCATTTTACTAATTCTCATTGCCGCTGTTTGTATTCCTGTTGTATTATTACCACATAAGAAGCCTCACTACTTAACTCAAACCATCTCTAACTCGAAACAGATATATTTGTTAATGATGGAATTCGAGAGTGACTACGGGACTTTTCCCGATGACCATACTGCCACTCTATCGCCTGAGTTATCGGGGTTTCACGGTGCTTTTTCTAACGATTATCTCGGACAGTTAATCGCTGGTGGCTATACGAACAGCGAAATAATATTTTATGCCTATCGCAAAGGATCTTCCAGAATAACTAACGAAGTCATTTCTCCCCCCTCTTACATCTTGGAAAAAGGCGAGTGTGGATTTGCTTACACCATGGTCAAGGACTCAGGGATGATTCGTGGTCTCAGCAGCAAAGACAACCCAGGCATTCCACTATTAAGCGCCATTGTGACCGATGATAAAGGAAGCTTCGATGCAACCTCCTACAAAGAGCGTGGCGTCTATCTGCGTGTCGATGGCTCAGCGCGTAGTGAGAGAATCAACGCCAGCGATAACAAAGTGCATATCAGAGGGGGAAAAACTCTCTTCGAAAATGGCAGCCTCACCGCGTGGGGCAATCTTGATCCCATCATTCTACTTCCCGAGCGCTGATGGCATTTTACATCATTGCTCAGAATCAAATGCAACATGATGTCTACTCCTCTTTCTCTGCGTCTCTGCGCCTCTGCGCGAAAAAATCTTGCGATGCAAATTACATGGAAATATTACGTATAAAATAGTGGCCCGCTTCTACTTTCAACACATCATCCCTGCGGGATGGAAAAAAATTTCTTCTAGCCAATCCAACTCCATGCGAGCGCGGCAACACAGCCAAGGATCAGCGAAATACTTACCCATCCAGCCATGCGTGTCCATTTTCCTGATCGTGCGGAACCACAAATGTTGGCATCGCTCGATAGCAATTGCAGGGCGATCACGTGCAAGGGCAACACCACCGCATTCACCACTTGACTGGAATAAATCAGCGGAATGAGCGGCAACCCAGGAAGCGAAACCACACTGACCGCCATAATGGTTAGACCGATAAAAGCGGCGTAGAACCACTGAAAATGGTGAGAGTCAAGATCGAGCGACGCCGGTTGTCCCACTCCTTCTGCAATCGAATAGGCAGTGGCGATCGGCACAATCGCCGCGGCTAACAACGAAGCGCCTAACAAACCAACGCCAAAAAGCACAGTGGCAAATCGTCCCGCCAACGGTCGCAGTGCCGCCGCCGCATCACCCGCATCGACAATATGAATCTGCGCTTTGTGCAAGGTGGCAGCGCAAGCAATCGCGATCGCCATGCCAATCACGCCAGTGAGAACCGAACCAATCACCACATCCACACGCGTCCATTTTAACGAAGCTACAGTGATCTTTTTATCCACGGCATATGACTGAATGAATGCCAATCCCCACGGTGCGAGAGTGGTGCCAAGTGCCGCAGCAATGGCCACCCAACCCGTGGCCGTGGTCGGCATGTGTGGCACCAACGAGTAATGCCAAACTTCTCCCCAATCAGGCCCAGCTAATAACCCATCGATGATATAAAGTGCCAAGGTGGACGAGATGAATAACAATACCTTTTCCACGCGATGAAACGAACCCAGCACCACCACTAACGAAATCAAAACACCAGCCAACGGAGCGCTGATCCATGAAGGAATGCCGATCAATCCACCTGCTGCCGAGATCCCCGCATATTCGGCGCAGATCGTTCCGAAGTTCGCGAAGAGCAACGCACCCACCGCAAAATAGCCCGCACCGCGCCCCCATTTTTCGCGAATGATCCCGACAAAACCCTTGCCCGTTGCCGCGCCGATTCGCACAGCCATCAAGTGAAACTGCACCAATAAAATCGTCGATGCCGGAATGATCCACAGCAACGAGTAACCAAAATCCGCACCCAGCACCGAATAGGTAGTAATGCCCGCAGGATCATCATCAGATAATCCCGCCAGCAATCCTGGACCAAGCACCGCCAGAAAGGCAATCCATGCACCACGACCTGAGCTGAGCATCTTGCCAAACTTCAAGCCAATGCCACGATGATGATGCGCCACGGCATGAGGGGGAGCGCCGATACGTTGGTGCCGCTTGCGTACTGCTTTTATAAATTTTTTTTGCAAAATATCGTGCCTTTACGATTGGATAAAATTAACTCCCTCAACATAACCCATCCTGAAGGACCAATCAATTGTTTTCCGCATATTTCAACATTCATACGGCATGGGCGTTGTTGACCAATGCGATCACCAGTGCCATGGTGCGACGTGACTTTGCCACTGGAACATAGCTACGCACAATTGCCCGAACGATTTTATGCACGACTCTCGGCGCAACCA
>CAIRGO010000120.1 GCA_903878115.1 Akkermansiaceae bacterium
GTGTGCGTCGAATAGATGAGATACTCGTCGCCTAAACGAGACGGAGCAAAGTAGCCGCCATCATCAATCAAGCTGCCACTCATCCAATCTGCCAGACTCTGCTCGTGTGGAAACATGGGTGACGTGTTGGGTTGGGCGAACGCCAGAACTGACCGACGCGGGCGGTCAGTGGGGTGCGAATTGGAAACTGACGCGGCCCGCCCGCGTTCGGTCCAGTGATCTGGTTCGGCATCCCCTTTGTGCTATCGTCCATAAAACGCCGCCTCATAGTGGAGAAAGCTGTCGAAATCGCCATCGTCCTCGACATGCGGATGCTGTGCATTGATCTCCTCTCGGCCAAGCCACGACAAGTGGATGACGGTGAATCTTGCAGGGTCGGATCGATGTCTGCACAAGATGTCGTCCGTGCCATCACGATGCGCAACAACCTCGACTGGGACACCATAGAGGATGTGGCCAGGCGGCAACTCCTTCTGAAGCTCAACGTGCAGCAATCGGGCTTTGTCAGGGTCAGATGGAAACCATCCTTCGGGCAGCGATGCTGGCAGCGTGCTCATGGTTTTGCCGAACGCCAGAACTGACCGACGCGGGCGGCCAGTGGCGTCCGAATTGGAAACTGACGCGGCCCGCCCGCGTTCGGTCCAGTGATCTTGTTAGCCGACGTTTGGTGGTCTGACATAAATGAATGCTGCTGTGACTCCAAAAAAGATGAGCATGAACACATACAGGAAAATGGAATAATCCCCGGCGTGCCAGAAGTAAACGGGGAACAAATCCATCGAGATGCTGTCGAACGCGATGCCCATAAGAAATGTGTCGTAGTCCCAAGCGATGAGACCGGTAATCATCGGGACAAGGAAAAGCAGCAGATAGCCAATGACCGCGACGACTGCTCCGCTCACTCGGCGCAGACGCCAAAGGGTGCAAGCTGTGATGACAATGCCATAGTAAGCAAAAACCAGTGCCGCCTCAATCGCGTGCGGAACATGACGCGCCCATCGCGCCTGCCAGTCAGCGAAATCGCCGTAGTAACCGGGATGCTGTGAAGGCATATCCGCGTAATACCATCGGTAAACGGCGTTGCTGAAATGGTGAGTGAAAGCCTCGCGCCACGGTAGGTAAGCGAGCATCGCGCAAAGCGTGGCTGCGACAAGGGCGACACCAAGAGCAACCGCAACTCGTGGCCTCTGGTGCAGGAAGCCCGATAGGTCTGACAGGAAGAAAAGAGGCGCGGCCAGCACCGCGAGCTTGAATGGAATGGTGAGGAACTCAAAAGCCATCTGCCCGGTGAGCTGCTCTGCCGTCCACGAGCCAATCGCCAGCGCCGAAGCAGCAAGTCCGACAATGCCTGCGATTGGAATTGGCGTGCGCATCACGAGTGGCTCACGTCGGCTAACGATGAGCGCATGCACCACTACCAGCGGCGGCGCACGTCGATCACGGGGTTAGGGTGGTAATTACGGAAAATCATCGAAACAGGGCGGCTGGTAGTGGTTGCATGACGCGGCTTGTGTGTGCCCAGCATGGGCGCAGTCCAAATGGGGTTCAAGTCCCCTGTATGAAAACCAGAACCATGAAAATGGAAAACAGAATACCAGCAGAGGTCAAGGGGAGACGGGCGACCGTCTTTCTGAAAGAAGACTATGCGA
>CAIRGO010000121.1 GCA_903878115.1 Akkermansiaceae bacterium
CGTTCTCCTGCTTTGATTTTTTCATTTTGCTCGCGGGTGTTGCGTTGGCGAGGCGCGGCGACAAAGCTGGCATCGACGATGCTGCCTTCGCGTCCGATGATGCCTTGGGCGGTGAGATTTTTTCAAAGTGTGTGAAGAGGCGTTGGCTGCCATTCATGCCATTGGCTTCGAGGCGTTGGCGAAATTCCCAGATGGTTTTGGCATCGGGGATGTGATCCCCGACTTTGAGGTCGAGAAAGCCCATGAAGCTGGCGCGGTCTTCGATTTGTTCTTCAGTGGCGTAGTCGCTGAGGCTGTAGTATTTTTGGAGGATGAGAATTTTAAACATGAATACGGGGTCAAATGGTGGACGCCCGCCTTTGGATTTTTCTCGTTTGGCGTAGCCGAGGATCTCTTCTAGTTCGTTGCGTAAGGATTCCCAGTCGATGAAGTCTTTGATTTTATTAATGCCGATCTTTTTCGCTTGGGCTTTTTCTTGATGCTGGAGGATAGCGATCAGATCTCCACTTCCGTTTTGTTGACGATATGTCATGCCGCTATTCTATCTGTTTCGGTGGATTTTAAAAGGCTTTGATTAGGAAATCTTAAGGGAGAGGTTTCCAGAGGTTCCCTCAAGAAATCACGATGTGAAAATATTCAAAATTCTTTCTTGCCGAAAGCCTTAAAATGACAAAGAAACATAGCGCACACATTAACCACCAAAAAATAATCCTATGATTGATAAACTTACTACTTGACGAAACAAATTCGTAGCCACTATCGTGACCAATACTTTGACCACCATGCCTTGCTTGTTTGCACAAGCTGCTACGCCTGGTGCAGGAGCGAAAAAGAGCCTACTTTAAGGCTTTAATGATGATATTAAAAGATATCAAAAAACATACTGAACAAAAACTACGAAATGAAAATAATTCCAGAACAAATCACACGTGTGAAAAAGCTCTATACTCAAACCATTACGGCATTAGCCATGTTGGTAATGACTGCAGTGTCGTCGGCGGTCAGCAGCAATGCCGATCTGTCTGGGTTGATGCCCAGCGCCGGCACTCTCAGCCCAGCCTTTGATAGCGCTACCATTAGTTATGCTGCCGCTGTGGCTAATGCGACTGACTCCATGACCGTCACGCCAACTGCGACCGATGGAGCGCTCGCAGCAATCACCGTGAACGGCAATGCCGTCATCTCTGGCAATGCATCCTTGGCCATCCCTCTAAGCGTCGGTCTCAATACCATCACCACTATCGTTACGGCTGAGGATGCTGTGACAACGAAAACTTATACACTCTCCGTAACACGCGCACCTAGCAGCAATGCCGATCTGTCTGCCCTTTACCCTGATACTGGTACATTCAGTCCGGTTTTTGCTAGTGGCACCATTAGCTACACTGCCACGGTGCCAAACGCGTTCACCAGTATGACCGTGACGCCAACCGCAACAGATGCTCTCGCGACAATCACAGTGAATGGCAATGCTGTCATCTCTGGCAATGCGTCCTTGGCCATTCCGCTCAATGTCGGTACTAATACCATCACCACTATCGTCACGGCGGAGGATACCGTGACAACCAAAACTTATACACTCACCGTGACCCGTGCGGCGGATTCTACTCTGTCCGGTTTGGCGACCAGTGCTGGTACGCTTAGTCCTACTTTTGACAGTGGTTCCATCGCCTACACCATCAGTCTCCCTAACGCAATCGCTAGCATGACCGTGACGCCCACCGCAACGGATCCTCTCGCGACAATCAATGTCAATACCGTTAGTGTCGCTTCTGGTAGTCCGTCAGGCGCCATTGCCCTGAATGAAGGTGCC
The DNA here is from genome assembly GCA_903878115.1 of Akkermansiaceae bacterium. GTDB lineage: Bacteria > Verrucomicrobiota > Verrucomicrobiia > Verrucomicrobiales > Akkermansiaceae > UBA956. The sequence goes on from CAIRGO010000121.1 coordinate 1,814, forward strand.
AACGTGATCACCACTGTAGTCACCGCCACGGATTTAGGCACGAAAACATATACCATCACCGTCACCCGCGCCTTTGGTGCTTCTCTTCCCGTGATCTACGAGCCGTTCAACTATGCGACTGGTCAATTAACTGGTAAAGGTGGCACGACTGATGTTGGACTCACAGGCACTTGGACTGGGCCTGGTAATGCAACTGACATCAAAGTCGTTGACAACACACTTACCTATAATTCTCTCCCTACCAGTGGTCGTTCGATTGGGAATTTAGCTGGATTTTCGAATCGATTTGGTGGCGCACGGCCCATCAATACATCTGCGTTAGCTGCTAACGGTTTACTGAATGACGGTGCTACCTTGTGGTTCAGCCTCATCATGGGCTACGGACGTGACGTCAACGGAGTCCAGCCGAACATGAGCAATGCTCGTCTGGGTTTTGCTTTGGCAAATAGCTCGTTCAATACGGGCAATAATAAGTATTGGGTTAATGATGAGGGGGCACAAAGAGGCTCGGGACTCGGCATGACTCTCGGCAACCTATCGCCCGCAGGAGCTGTAAAAGCTACCCAATTCCGCGACCTCACACTCGGCACGGGAGCTGGCACATCTGGCGATGGTACCGCTGGCAATTTGCTTGGTAATTTCACAGGCACAGCAATAGCACTGGATCAAACTCGGTTGATCGTTGCTAAAATTACATGGGGTGCAACTTCGGACAAAATTGACGTTTATATGCCCGATGCAAACTTGAATCTGGGTCCTGTGGTCTCCACTTACACGACACTCACTAACCTCAATCAATCCACTTTTGATACGATCACTTGGGCTCATGGTGACCCAGTGGTGATGGATGAGATTCGTTTTGGTGCAACTTACGGATCGGTGATCGGTGTGGAAGCGACCCATGCTTATTGGGATCTCAACGGCGCGGATGCCGAGTCGGGCAGCGACACGCCCTCGGGAGTTTGGAACGCGAGCAATCTTTATTGGAATGGCCTCGCCGATGGCACATTTGCCGCTGGCGCATGGGCGGCGGGGAACACCGCAATTTTTTCCGCTGGGGCAGATGCTGTAGGGGAATATTCAGTGACGGTGGACAGCACGCAGGACATCGGCGGCTTGCGTTTTGAAAATGGCACGGTAACGATCTCAGGCGGCACAGCGCTGCGGATGATGGGGAACTCTAACATCGATGTGGCCTCTGGATTAACTGCTACCGTTGCGACTGTGCTCAGCGAAGACGTAGCGGGTCGAAGTTTGACCAAGATAGGAAGCGGTATACTTGAGATCACGGGCACAAACATTTACAGTGGTAGCACCATTGCATCTGCGGGCATTTTGTTAGCCAGCACTCCTGCTGCCTTGCCGGGTTATGATACCTCTGCTAAGGTGATTTTTGGCGGCGGCACAGTGGCCGTGAAAGTTGGCGTTAGCAACTGGACAACAGGAGAAGTAGATACACTGCTATCCTCCGCTACCAAGACCAGCGGCGCTTTGGGCATTGATACCACCAGTGGCGATCTGACACAATGGACTTCATTTACAACTTCAAACTTGGGTTCCACACTGGGCTTGACTAAGCTCGGCACGAATACATTAACCTTGGATCTGCCCAATACTTTTGCTGGGGTTACCTTGGTCAAGGCTGGTAATTTGGCCATGACCGATCCTCTGGCTTTGCAGAACAGCGCGCTGGACACGTCTAGCACTGGTGTCGTAACCATCACAGGAAATACGACTCCTACTTTCGGTGGCTTATCGGGAGCCAGTGGTAATCTTGCTGACGTGCTCAGTGCGGATTACAGCAACATCACTGCACTGACTCTTAGGCCTCAATCAGGGAGCACTTTTGTCAGTGGTGGTGTCATCGGCGAAGGCGCAGCGAACACGACTTTACTCAAGACAGGAGCGGGAATGCAGATCCTCCAAGGTGCGAATACCTATGCCGGCTCGACTACCGTTACCGCTGGCACGCTATCCTTAAGTGGCGTGAATGGCTCGATCAATCAGTCATCTAGTATTGTTCTCAATGGCGGCAAGCTGTTGTTGGACAGTTTAGGCACTGGCAATAACAGCAATCGAGTCAAGGATACGGCTGATGTCACGCTCAGTCTGGGGGGTGAGCTACAACTTTATGGTTCCGGCACAACGAATATCACCGAAAACATGGGCATGCTGGCGATCGTAGATCAATCGACGGTTACGGTATTGTCCACTACTGCTGGCAGGGTGGCAACCTTGGCAAGCAGTGGCTTTGCCCGCACGGGCAAAGCCACCTCATTGATCCGCGGTAAAGACTTGGGCGGTGTCGCCAGTGCCACTCAATTAGGCAAAGTAACGCTGACAAGCACCAGCGGTTTGAGCTTCGTTGGTGCCTCAACACTTGCAAACGCTGCGACAGGTGACGTAGTGAAGACTGTTCGTATCGTACCTTACCTCACTGGGGGGCTCACAAGCGGCCTTGGATCGGCTGCTAACGCCTCAACGCTCATTACCTATGACACTACGCTGGGTTTCCGTGCCTTAAGTGCAACCAATCATTTCACTCTTCTTGCGGCTGCATATACCGCTCCCGCGACGCGTGAAAACGTGCGACTTACCACTGCCGGTACGACGACGATTACAGCTGCCAGTCCAACGGTAAATTCGCTATTGTGCAATACGGCTTCTACGACCCTAAGTGGAAACGGTACATTTACAGTGAACAGTGGTGTGATTGCTGCTGTGGCAAACACTATCGCCGTCAGTGGCTTTAGCGGAATCACTTTGGGCGATGGAACCTGGAATGAAGGTGTTGTTCACGTAACTCCAGGTGCCACGCTGACCCTGAGCTCACCGGTGAATGTCACGGGCAGTGGTGGATTGACTAAAGGTGACACTGGCACTTTGATCCTCAATGCAATTCCTGCCTACGTGGGCGATACTACGGTGAATTCCGGCACACTTCAGCTGAAGTTTAACAATCCTAACAACAATGACTCCACCGCTACTATTGCTGCTAGCGGTGCTACCTTAAATCTCAACTTTACTGGTAACGAGATTGTGAAAAAACTCTTCATCGGTACCACGCAAATGGCCGATGGCGTTTATGGCTCGGGTAACATTGTGATCCCCCAAATTACTGGTTCAGGAAAACTCATTGTTGATAATAATCCGCCGACATTGGCACCAGTCAATATCGTAGATGACCAGGCTGGTGGTCCGATCGCGGATAACACGTTAGTCAACTACACCGTGACTTTCAGCGAAGACATGGATGCCAGCACAGTTACCGCAGTGGACTTTGCTAATGCGGGTACTTCCACGATCACGATTGGAACCATCACTGAACCGACGCCAGGCGTATTCAACGTGCAAGTGACTGCTTTGACTGCGGGCACTCTTCAGCTCATGGTGAATGCTGGAGCGGAACTGAAAGACTTCGTTGGCTTTAGTCTCAATACCGTAGCTGCCATTCTTGACGAAGAAATCATAACCGTAAACAACGTAATCCCTACGCTGTCTAGCGGCGACATCGTTGATAATAAGAGCGGTGCTCCAGTTTCTCCAAATACCGTGGTGACATATACGGTGACTTTTAGCGAAGACATGGACGCCAGCACGGTAAGTTCTGCCGATTTCAGCAACGCAGGCACTTCTTCGATTGCCATTGGCGCGATCACTGAGATTACTCCGGGCGTCTTTACAGTAGTAGTTACGCCAACTAGTTCTGGCACGCTACAACTGCAAGTCCCCGTTAGTGCTGAGTTGAAAGATCTCGCGAGCAATAACCTCGATAACGATCCCGCGATTGTTGATGATACCACAATCACCGTGATCGCAGGTTATGCCTCGTGGGCTTCGACGAACACTGCTGGTGTGAACCTTAACGACGATCATGATAACGATGGCGTATCAAACGGCGTCGAGTATTTCCTAGGTGGCCCATCCGGCACTACCACGGGCTTCACTGCTTTGCCAAGTGTGGTCAAGGCGCTTGATGGCACGCTTAGTGTCACTTGGCCTAAGGGTTCTGGTTACGCTGGCGTCTATGGCACCGACTACGTGGTCGAAACGTCCGCCACGCTCACTGGCGTATGGACGGTTGAAACCCTCGGCGGAGGCAACATCACCGATAGCAGTGCCTCGCTAAAATTCACCTTCCCAGGTGGAGTTCCTTATAGCGGTAAAAACTTCGCGCGCCTGAAAGTGACTGGACCATAAGCCTGACGGCACTTTTTACACGGCGGCTTCTCTTAGGGGAGGTCGCCGTTTTTTTGCATTGTGGTCTTTGAAACTTTTGTCATTCCTAACACGTAGTGGTGTCGGATGAATCAGCAACTGATGAAAATCACACGGATTAGGCCAAAACAATGTTGGCATAGTTGTGCCCTAATTTTTTGCTGTTGTTTTCTCGTCATGGCGGCGGAAAAGCCTAACATTATTTTGATGGTGGCCGATGACCTAGGCTATGCTGACCTTGGGTGTTATGGTGCGCAGAAAATTGCTACGCCGTGTATCGACTCGATTGCGACTGATGGGGTGCGCTTCACGGATGCTCATTCCTTCAGTGGTATTTGCATGCCATCACGTTATGCCATTCTTTCTGGGCGTTATCCTTTTCGCATGAGCCGCTCGATGGACTATGCTTGCAACTTTGATGCGGGCCAGGTGCTGCTACCGGGGGTGATGAAA
>CAIRGO010000122.1 GCA_903878115.1 Akkermansiaceae bacterium
AATCGCTTCGCGCCCTTCTACCAATCGATGGCGCTCTACGTTGTTGCTTTCCTTTGCGCGGCGATCTCTTGGCTGCGATCGGGTTCGGTTTTGCGCAGCGCCGCATTTCGCATCTTGTTAATCGGCTTCGCCATGCACACGGCGGGACTCATCACGAGGATGGTTCTTGAAGGACGCCCACCGGTGACGAACCTCTATTCCTCAGCCGTATTCATTGGCTGGGGTGTCATCGTGCTCAGCATTCTGTTAGAGCTTTACCACCGCAATGCGATAGGCACGGCGGTCGCTGCGGTGATCGGCTTCGCGACTCTACTCATTGCCCACCATCTTTCTCTTTCGGGCGACACGCTAGAAATGATGCGCGCCGTGCTCGATACGAATTTCTGGCTCGCCACCCATGTGGTCATCATCACCCTTGGCTATTCATCGAGCTTTCTCGCTGGCAGTATCGCCATCGCGTGGATCCTGCGTCGCGCGTTCGGCGGCATGCAGCCCGCGGTCTCGACATCGATGCGCGGCATGGTTTATGGCATCATCTGTTTTGCCACGCTAGCCAGCTTCGTGGGCACAGTGCTAGGCGGGATCTGGGCGGATCAGTCGTGGGGGAGATTTTGGGGCTGGGATCCCAAGGAAAACGGTGCACTGCTGATCGTGATCTGGAACGCGATCATCCTCCACGCGCGATGGGGCGGCATGGTGAAAGAACGAGGTATGATGGTAATGGCTGTGTTCGGAAATATCGTCACTTCGTGGTCATGGTTTGGCACGAACATGCTCGGCATCGGCCTCCATTCCTATGGCTTTACCGATGCCGCATTCCTATGGCTTTCTGCCTTCATTGTTTCCCAACTGCTCATCATGGCGATTTCTTTTCTGCCACAACGAGAGAGAAATAAACGGAAGCTTACAATAGAATAGAAAGTTTTAGGGCACAGGTTGTTGCGTAGTACCTTGGGGGCCAGATCGATCTCCGGCAATCGATGTAGCCTGCGATTTCGCGGTTCGACCGCCTGGTCCAGTCACCACGAAATTGGTAGGTGTGAGCAAACCTTTTCGTTTGGCAATGGTTTGCTTATCGATGGAAGCTTTGATCAATTGCATGGCTGCTGGGGGCAGTGGCGCAAAAACACCATTGCCGGCTAATGGCGAGGTGGCTACGAGCTTGGCAATATCCACGTCAACTGGTTGAGGAATCTGCTTCGCGTCAGGATGCATGATGATCATTTTTCCTGCTGGCAGTGCCATACTGACATTGCTGCCATTGATCGTAAGCTTTTGCGTCCCCTCGAGCGTGATCAGCTTGATCCACCCCTTGGGACTATACTCAAACATTACCGTAGTCCCAGAAATGGCGCAGGTGACGGTGGCGGTTCGAATGGTGGCACCTCCCACGTTTTTGGGAACTTGCAGCAAGACAGAACCTTGTTTTAATTCCACATTTCTTCCCCCGTCACGGAAACTGAAAATTGAATTTTGCCCAAGACGCGTAAGAGTATTATCGCTGAATGTGAGCTCTGCGCGTGACTGTCGCCCAGTCTGCACGGAAGACGGCAACGAGAGTTTTTCTCCCACAATGGCCGAGTGAGAGGCATCAGAACCAGGGAAGACTTGCACATCTTTGATGGCTACGGTTACGTTCGCCGAGCGGAGAGATTCCGCAGCAAGTGGCAACGACAAGGTGAGTAGGCAGATGATGGTTTTCATAAATGTTAGAAGGAAAAATTTACCCCGAAACCAAGTCCGACTTGCAAGGAATCAAAGTCATTGAAGCCGGAAAATGTGTTAGAATTATGATTGGTATAAAAAACGTTAGAGAAGATGCTAAGGTCTTGTGTTGGCGTCCACGTAAGCTCAAGCCCAAAGGTATGGCTCACATCCTCACGTTCTGTATTATTGAAATCCCAAAACGAACCATTCCAAAACAGCGTTGAGTTGACCTTATCCGAGAACCAATAGGTGTATTTCACATCTGCGGAATACTGGTTTCTTTCTCTCCTCGTCAACTTAGCAGAAAGGTCAAACGCGGCATCAACTCCAGCAGACAGTTGATATCGTGACGATAGAAGAAGGTCCTTGCGAAATCCCGTTCGAATACGGTGAGCACTGTAGTTGCTTTCCGAGAGACTATCTGCGGTGATGCGTTGGAATTCATAACGCACGAAAAAAAGTAAATCATCAAGATCTGGAATCGATTTCACGAGTCCTAGATGCGTATCAAAATTTTCAAAATCTCCAGGTGCGGAACCTTCATAACGATAGATCCCTTGTCCTAGGCCAGCATCAAGATACCATCCGTTCCCCACCAATGGCGACCAATTGACGTCGAATTGCCCCGCCCATAACCAAGCAGATGTGTTAGTATCTGGATTGATGTCTGGAATGTTATCGGTATAGTTGATGCTGGTTTTGAAGTAAAATTCGACGGGTGGCAGTCCGTCATAGGAATTGAGTAGTTGTTGCACACCTAGGTCAGAGTCCGCCGACGAAAACGGCGCATAGCGCGGATTCATTTCCGACAAATCAGGTTCCAAAGCCGACGGATCGTAATCGGGACGAGACGAATTAAGATAAGGACTTAAGTTAGCAAGTATATCTGCACGAGCAATCGCAACGGAAAATGGAAACATCAAATAGAGGTAAGCACTTTTCATATCAGTAAATAATCAATATGAATCCGCCTTCCCCATGTCAACCCTAAATTTTGATTACTGATCGGTTCGTGGAACAAAAGTGGTAGAACGCGTGGTTCTATGTCCTGGTCCCGTAATGACATGATCCGTAGGGATAAGATCACCTTTATGTTTGGCTTCCGTTTGACCTTTGATGGTTTGATCGATTAAAGCAATGGCGTATGGCGGCAGCGGAGTAAATATACCTTTTCCTGCTAGAGGAGAGGTTGCTACGAGTTTTCTTACATCCACGTCAACGGGGTCAGGAATCACTTTTGCATTGGGATGCATGATGATCATTTTACCAGCAGGTAAGTCTTTGGTTTGATTGGAGCCAATGATGGTCAGCTTTTGGGTGCCTTCCAACGTGATGAGCTTGATCCAACTGCCCGGGCTATACTCAAACATGACTGTAGTGCCAGTGATAGAGGCATTCACAGTTGCCGTGCGAATCGTAGCACCGCCGGCATTTTTGGGAACTTGGAGTAATACGGAGCCTTGTTTTAGTTCTACATTGCGACCACCTTCGCGAAAACTAAATACGGAATTTTGCCCCAATCGTGTGAGTGTCTTATCACTAAAGGTAAGCTCTGCGCGGGACTTACGACCAGTTTGCAATGACGATGGAATGGTCAACGTTTCACCTACGGCGGCACTGCGTGCCTGACTGCTGCCAGTATAGACTTGCACTTCATTGATCGCTGCGGTGACGTTTGCGCTGCGTAGAGATTCTGCCATAACAGGCAAGGCCAGAGCTACAATGGATATGATAATTTTCATATTTTTTAGAATGAGTAATTGATGCCGAATCCTAGGCCGGATTGAAGCGCAGAGAAATTATCACTGAAAGGATCTACGTTGCTTTCATGATCTGTGTAGGCGATATTCGTAAAGATACTGAAGTTATCACTTGGCGACCATCGGATTTCTAGACTGACGACATGGTTCCAATCTTCGCGGCCAAATTGATCGAAATCCCAGCGGGAACCCGTCCAAGATATGGTAGAGCTGAGTTTATCACCAAACCAATAGGTGTATCTCACATCAGCAGAGTATTGATTGCGTTTCAATTCATCTAAATTGGCGTTGATGTCGAAAGCGGCATCCACACCTGCGGAAAGCTGGTGACGTGTGGTTGTGATCAGGCTTTTGCGAAATCCTGTGCGTATGCGGTTGGCAGAATAATCCCGATTGAATGTATGCGCGTTAATTTGCTGGTTTTCATATCTCACAAAGAACAGCAAATCATCTAACTCAGGAATGGATTTCACAACTCCGACGTATCCTTCGAAATTTTCGAAGTCGGACTCTGGTGAATCGTCGAAGCGGTAAACTCCCTGACCCAAGCCGACATCGAGGAACCAGCCATACGCAATTCTTGGATTCCAATTGATATCGAGTTGACCTGCCCAAAACCAAGCAGCTGATTCTCGTGTTGGAGTATTATCTGGCGAGTTATTGGTATGATTGATGCTGGTATCAAAGCGGAAGTCCACTGGCGGCAGACCATCATAAGCTCCAAGAATTTGTTGGACACCCAAATCCGAATCTGCGGGCGAAAACGGCGCATAACGCGGATTTAATATGTCCAAATCAGGATCCATGACATCTGGATCATAAACATTTCGTGAAGAACTCAAATAGGGACTCAAACTGGATAGAATATCCGCACGAATACTCATCACTGAAAATAGTAACACCAAAAAGTAGTATGTGCTTTTCATTTGTCTAAAAACTCATTATTGACCAAATCAACGAAAGTCAATGTCAAAATTTATTACAAAAATAAAATGGCGCAAAGGTCTCGCATGTTTGCTGGGCGTATTACTTGTCATGTTAGGCTTTGGCGTTTTTCCCTTCCGCCCCGTAATTGACAAGGTGGACAGCGCTTTGGGCGTGTGGATCATCCGCAATAGTGGCGGACCAGCGGAGAAGAAAGAACTAGTTTTGTTAGGAATCGATGAAGCTAGCATGGCACTTGATTCGCTCGATCCCGACGAAATTGCGAGCAATCCAACGCTGTCATTGATGAATGATCGTTTCCCTTGGGATCGACGCGTCTGGGCAGAAGCGATTGATCGTCTTGCAGGTGCAGGAGCAAAGCTGATCGTGTTTGACCTTATTTTCACCAGTGCTTCTGATCCAGAAGCGGATGCGGCATTCGCGGCAGCAATTCAACGTCATCCGGGAAAAGTCGTATTGGTTTCTGTGTTAAGCGAAGGTGGTGCCGAAAATTCAGGAGGGCTATACTCGTTAATCGAGCCTTACGATCTATTCCTAACGAGTGATACTCCGCCATTTGTAGGGTATGCCAATTTCAAAGTTGATGCGCTGGATGGACTGGTGCGCAAAGCGCGTTATTCAACCACATTGGGTATCGAAAATGAAGGTGTCAGCAGGAACGGTGAACGAGAGTTCCGGTCCTTAGCGGCAGAGGTGATCTATGCAATGGGTTTTGATCCACCTGCGGGAGACAAAGAACTCCGCCTCGCGGGTCATGAGGAAACGGGATCAAAGGAGCTCTACGCACCGCAGAGTGTTTATAAGATTTTTTCAAAAAGAGATTGGGAAATGAATTACCAAAATGGAGAATTTTTTCGCGATAAAGTTGTGATGATCGGTCCTGTGGCGCCAAGATTTCAGGATTCACACCGCACGCCTATGGGCACCTTGACTGGGCCTCAACTCCACATGCAAGCAATCGCGTGTGGCTTAGACAAGGCATTCATTCACCGCATGACTGATCCATGGCCTGCGATGATCATTCTCGGGTTGATCACTCTTCTCTGGACGGTATTCGTGAATCGTCCAATGCTGTCGGTTTTTGGATTGATGGGCATCATGTGCGTTGTCTTGGGAATCACAGTGTGGCTTGGTGGCGCGCGTTCTCTTTTGCTTTCTGTATCCGGTGGATTGCTAGCAATGATCATCGGCTGGGCAGTTGCGCAGTCTTATGAAATCGTAACGGAACGTTTAGAAAAAGGTCGCTTGCGGAAAGACTTCCGGCGCTTTGTGTCACGCGACGTGGCAGACGCCATGATCGATGCCAAGGACGACTGGAAAATCACGGCGTCGGGGGTGAAGCGGCGCGTGGTGGTGTTATTTTCCGATCTGCGTGGCTTTACCGAGCGCTCCGAAAAAACAGACCCCGGAGATTTGGTGAAGCAACTCAACGAGTATCTCACCAGCATGGTGGAGGTGATTTTCCGTCACGGCGGCACCTTGGATAAATTTATCGGCGATGCCGTGATGGCGCATTGGGGCGCACTTGGTGTTGGCGATGAAAAAGACAACGCACATCGCGCGATTCTGGCAGGCAAAGATATGATCGCGGCTCTCGAAATCATGAACTCAAGATGGCAGTCAGAAGGGAAATCTCCTTTTAAAATCGGTGTGGGATTGCATTTAGGTGAAGCGATCGCAGGAGAAATCGGCTCACCGGACCGCACAGAATTTGGCGTGATTGGCGATACTGTGAATCTAGCTTCTCGCTTAGAAGGACTGACCAAAGAA
>CAIRGO010000123.1 GCA_903878115.1 Akkermansiaceae bacterium
CGGCACGCTCTTCAGTCTGCGCGCTGAGCTATTCCGTATTCGCACGGATGATAGCCTTACCAGTGACGACGCCGCCTGGCAACAAACCCTCCAGCAGCACGTTGTCCCCGACCTGATGGCTGATCCGGATGTCGCTCGCTACTGCAACAACCTGAAAAAAGCCGATGGTACCGCTGCACCTGGCATTGTCATCTCCTTCGGCAGCACCATCGACCAAAGCGCCAACTTCTTCGGGCTTCCTGGAGCTGCCGGTGATCACGCGTATTCCCCGAGCAGTTATGCCACCAAGATCAGCAGTGCTGGCATCGTGTTGGATGGCTACGTCGGCATGGACCCCTACGCCATCGGCACACCAAGTGCGGGTGGTCCTTCGTCTTCGGCGGCCAACGCTCTGCGCGCCACGCCGTATGTCTATCTAATTCCTTGTGGTAGCGATCGCATGTTGGCGCCTCCACTGGGAGATACCAACACCCTACGCAGTTGGACGGTGCACGACCAGGCGCTGCCCTTGCCCTACAACCTTGGTGCTTCCGCGTTCAATACCACGAACTTCTTCAACGCTAACGGCACCCTCAGTGAGCAACCGTGGATTATCCGCAAACACCAGGCCTTCCGCCCGGTCAGTGATCCCGCCTTCTTCTACAGCAATATCCCTGCGGAATATACCAACACCCGCCTGATCGGCCGCAGTGTCTGGAATACTCAGTGGAAGATCGTCATCCCCGCTTACTCGCTGCTAAGTGATGAACAAGAGGGCCTCAACCGCTTCGTCGCCAGCGTGAAGGACATCAAGCTCTTCCTCAGGACCTACTCAAACTCCGGAAATTGATGAATCCGTCGAGAAAATTTGCACTAGCAGCTATGGTCGCATTTGCGGCCGTCGCTTGGTTGGCTCTGAGCCGGTGGATTCCGCTGGCGGAAAACGTCGCACCCGAAAATCCCAGCCCAATCGCATGGCAGCACGGGGCTCCGACGGATACGCTGACAGATTCCGAAGAGATTTTTAATCGGGCATTCTGGCGACGTCTCGGAAATGAGGACCACGTACAGCATGCCGAGCGCCACGAGTGGCGGGACGCTGCAGGGCTCGAGCGCTGGCAATGGTTTCTAGTTGTCAGCGCCTCGCCCGACTTGATCAAGTATCTGCGCGATGACAATGCCTTCGGCTTGGTACACGCCTCCTCGGCGCCCCTAGTTTCCGAGGCTCCCAGCTGGTTCCGCTTCAAACCAGAGGATTTTACTGTCCTGAGGGCCTCACACGCAGGCATGTGCCTAATGTTTAGCAAATCCGACAATACCCTCTACGCCACCGATTCCGGTCGTGGCTTCACCAAAGGCGCGCCGGAATCTTCATCCCCCACCCAAGGTGCCCAAACTCCTGGCCGTATTCCAACCTCTCCACCTCCAAAACAGAAACCATGATTGTCAAATTACGCTATCTTCACTTTGTCAGCCTGTTCGCTTTATCTTCGGCTCTAAGTGTAATCGAGTCCCATGCCGCCGTGCCTCAGGTGCTCAATCATCAGGGTCGCATCGCCGTGGCGGGGGTGAATTTTAGTGGCAGCGGCCAGTTCAAGTTTGCATTGGTCAATGCGAACGGATCTACCAGCTATTGGAGCAACGATGGAACCAGCATTGCGGGTGCGGCGCCAACCTCTCCTGTCACGCTCACCGTTACCAAGGGCCTCTACTCGGTCCTGCTGGGTGATACCGCGTTGGCCAATATGACGGCCCTCTCCGCAACCGCTCTGAACCACGACGATGTCCGCCTACGCGTCTGGTTCAATGATGGCAGTCGCGGTTTTCAACAGATCTCTCCGGATCAGCGACTGGCCGCCACTCCCTATGCGTTTCACGCGGAGAACGCTTTTGCCGCCGAGCAGGCCGTGGAAGCCGCGAGTTTTACCGGACTGCTTTCAGGAGATGTGAGTGGCTCCCAAAGCTCGACCTCGATTGCTAACCAGATCGTTACAGGCAAATTTCTCACGGGATTCGCATCTAGCACAGGAACTCTTACGGAGGGAGATTCAATTCTCTCTGCATTTGCTAAGCTGCATGGAAACGCCGCGTTATTAGCCCCATTGGAATCTCCGACGTTTACCGGAACGGTAAGTGGTATCACCGCCTCGATGGTAGGCCTCGGCAACGTAAACAACACCTCGGATGCAAATAAGCCAGTTTCCACGGCTCAGCAAGCGGCGCTGGATCTCAAGGCAAACCTGGCGAGCCCGATGTTCACTGGAACGGTGGGCGGTATCTCAGCGTCGATGGTAGGCCTAGGTAGCGTGAACAACACTGCGGATGCGAACAAGCCAGTCTCCACGGCACAGCAAGAGGCACTGGATCTCAAAGCGAATGTGGCTAGCCCGACATTTACGGGAACGGTGCTCCTACCTGCTGGAAGTGCTACTTCCGCCCCGCTGAAGTTGGCCACTGGTATCAATCTCACCAATCCAGTTTTCGGTTCGGTGGAGTTTGATGGCACGAATCTTTTCCTCACCAACAACTCCGGGAGCCCCACCCGCAAGACGCTCGCCTTCACAGATTCGACGATTGCCAATGGCGCGGTGGGTAGTTCCCAGCTCGCCTCGGGA
>CAIRGO010000124.1 GCA_903878115.1 Akkermansiaceae bacterium
GGTTGATCGATGCCTGGCGTGGATTGGTTGTATAGACCAGGTCGGAGTTGGAGGATCCATCAACGGTCTTTGCCGTCCGGTGAAACGTCTCGATGACCGCGTAAGGTTGGGGAGGAGCTTGCAGCAAAGCTGATCCGTGCATGGGAGCGGATTCGGGTAGTGAGACGGAAGTGAGGTTGAGGATCTGGACATCGGAGATCGCCTGCTGGCGGGCCGCATCTACGAGCGAGACAAAGTAGTGAAATCCCCAGCCCTGCTGTTGATAGGTTTCGATCTTCAGGGTGATTCTGTCATTGTCCCGGAGTGCTGGCAGGGTTTTGCCATAGATTCCATCCTCCATCGGGATTTCGAATCCCCCGGTTAGATTGAGGTCCTGAACATCCGCCACCGGACGCATCTTCACTGATCGATTCGCCAGCAGCGTGTCTTTCCTGTTGAAAAGAGTGGGAGTCGCTGATGACGGCACGAACACACGGACTTCGCCGGGTTCAAAGCGGATGGCTTTGTTCATGTCATTGCCGTCGGCACTCAGATCACACCTGAAATAAGGACCCGCCTGCCGGGGAACCCATGAATCCTGGCCCATCATCACGGCCAGAACGAAGTCGCCGACCTGCACGTTGTTTCTTTTCCAAGTCATCTGAAACGGCAGATCCATCCATGGAAAGGCGTATGCCCCCTGCATTTCGAGTGCTGTATTGTAGGGGTTCCACAGCGCGATGACCGGCGTGAGCACCAGCCGGATTCGGATCGGACTGGTGCCACCGGCGGGTCTGACAAATTTTACGCTGAGAAGATAGATCATCCGATTGAGAATTGGGCGGACGGCGAGGCTGGACGTCGTGCCGGCTGGCGGCTTGGCGGGCGAGAATTGGGTGCCACCAGAAGCTCCTGGGATGCTTGCGGCGACATGATCGGCTCCGCGCCAGGCAACCGTCGGCGAAGCGCCACCGTAAAGATGATGGGGCACGCGGTAATACGAGCGCAGGTGGTCGAAGGTGGGGACGCCCGCAGCGAGGAAGCGGTCGTCGATTTTCACCTCACTGTAGTCGGTGACATTGGAGACAATCGGATTTTCCACCAGCGGTCGGAACAAGGCCCGCTGACCTTCGTAGGTTCCCGGGGATGAGAATCCCATGTTGGTATTGGGCGAGCGGAATGGATTGGGAGTACTGTTCCACGACGCGCGCTCGAAATCCGAGTCACTCATCTCAAAGCCGAGACTGAGGTCCACTTTGAATCCTCCCTTGACCACGTCCGTGAGTAATCCCTGCGCGTGAGTTGTGAAACTGGCACCCGCAGCCGGCAACGCTGCGGAATCGGCGATCAGATCGGGATCCAGCGCGATTTGATCGAACGAAATCACACGGTTCGCCCGCAGGTTCCAGCCGTCGGCGGGGTGCTTGAGTGCGGTGCCAAGGGCCAGCGATGGGCGGCGCTGGACTTGCAGGGCGGTGTTGACAAGGGTGTCTTCATCCGGCCCGGCCACATTGACTTTGGCTTTCGTGTTTTCCTGGGACACGGCCCATGCATAGACTCCCTTGGAGACTGCAACCGGTGGCGCACTGAGATCGTAGCCGTTGCGAGTGGCCGAGAAGAGTCGCACCCAGCTTGCATCGACGTTCGTCTCTGACCATTCCTTTCTCTTGAGGGCCGATGGATCGGGTGCCGAAACCAGCCATGAACGGAAAAGATCGGTCTTCGGCTTCGAGTAGTCCGGCGCACTTTGATCCGGATTCTTGTCGAATCCCGGCGTCCACGACGACCAAGACCCAACCAGGTGACTTTGCGTGGCAGAAGGAAACATAGAGGCATCGGCAGTGATCCTGCGGTCATCGCCGGTTTCCTTTTGCAGCTCACCGATGGCCAGGATCACCGCCATACGGGCATTCGCTGCCGCCCGGGCCTGCGCCTCACCGGTGGCGGAGGAACGCAGGCTGATTGCGCTCAGCGAGAGCAAACCGACCGCGATGATGGTCAGCAAAATCATCAGGGAGAGCGTGACGACAAGCGCGAATCCCTGTGAACGGGGCCATCTCGTGGGTTTATGGGTCATGGATCAGGGTTTCTATTGCCGTGCAGGTTGCCGGAAGATTGATGCAACAATACACGGTTCAGGATTTAGGCGGAGTCGCATCGCATTCATGGCAAAAATGTTCCTCGGAGACGCATGAACCGCTGATCGGCCGCGGAAATCGGGGCAGCATCACGCACCGTCACCTGCTCGCGGATTGCATCGAGAGGAACCACTTCGGTTTCCATGGTGAAACCTGCGCCTGAATTCCACGTCCTCAAATCACTGGAAACCTCGCCGATGCACTTGAAGTCGAAACGCCGCCTCAATCGTGTGTAAATGATGGAGAGGTATCCGTTCCGGATGCCGACGATGGGAAAGCCACCGTTTTCGGTTGTTGCCCGGAGCCACGGACTGATGCCGGAAGTGTAGGCAAAAACATTGGCCAGTCCGTCGTGGTTCGGATCGGCATCCGGGGCGCTGAGGCTGGCGTTGGCGAGTTGTCCGGCGGAGAACCAGGTGTTTTGAAATGAGTTCCAACTTGAAGTTCCGGGTGGCAGCACGGCGAGGCTGACGTTGTCAAAGATGGCGGTGTTGAGAGCGCCGTTGTTATGAGATGTTACTGCCAGGCCGACCAGAACTTCCGGGTTCATCGCGATGGTCACGGTATGGCTGTTAGCCCAAGCTTCCCCGTCGTTCGATTGCCAGCCGGTGAAAGTGTCGCCGCTGCGAACGATCCGCAGCCACATCGGCGCGTTGCTTGCGCTGAGTTGGTGGTCGGAGGTGCTACCTCCCTCGGAGTTCCGCCGTTGCAAACGGGTGCCTCCGCCCTCCGGGGTGACGAGCAGCGAGATATTTTTGGCGCCAACGGCATTGGTCTCGCGCATCATCAATCCCGCCTTCGCCCAGTAGTCCGTGTTGGACATGCTCACGAGGCGCGCGGTGATCACGCAATCGCCGCCGAGGTTCTGAGAGACGAAACTGAATGCGTCCTCATTCCCCCAGATGTCCGCGCCGGATCCTTGGAGGGTGAATGTATCATCCACCAAACTGGAGCTTCCTGCGATGCCCACGTTTCCAATGTCCTGCCGCAACCAAGCCGTGGGCAGACCAGGAATGGTGAGACTGACTTCCTGCGACGCAGGACCGAAGACATTGCCTGCGTAAGCGACGACCGCGTAGTAATACCTCAGCCCTTTTTGGGCGAAGCGATCCGTGAACTCCGGCTCGGTGAGATAGGTGCCAACACGGGAATAGGGACCACCCGGCTGAGTCGCCCGTTTCACCATGTAGTGCGACGCACCGGACACGGGATTCCAGTTGAGCTTTGCGTCCTCGCCCGCGACCGCCGCCTCAAGCCCTTGAGGCGCAGTGGGTGCGGCGGCGGCGGGGACCCATGTCATCGCGACGACCGACTCCCGAAAATATTCCCATCCTGATGGATTGATGCGTGTGCAGGAGGGACCGGATTCGGCCCCCCCTTCCGAAGAAACATAGAGGCTGTTGGACCCTTGCAAGGTGAACGCTCCACTCAGGTTTCTCAGAAGGAAACGCTCATCCGTGCCGATGCTTGCGGCGTCTGCGTAGAGTTTGCTGTCGGTGGTGTTGAGTCGGAGATATTTGCCATTGGAAGCACGGAGAGCGACGCGTCCGGCCCCTGCATAGGTCAAGGTGAAGCGCTCCCTCGTCCCTTCGCTGGTAGTGGTGGAAGTGGCGAGTCTGTTTCCCTTCCCATATGTCACGTAGAGCCCGTTGCTGCCCTTCAGCGTGACGGTCCGGACCGGCACCTTGGCCGGAGTGGTCGGCGGCACGGTGGCGTTTTCCCAAACGAAATTGAGGGACGCGATGTTGTAGTATGAGCCGGCCACGTTCGCGATGCGGATCGCCTGCTTGCCCGCATTGGCGAAGCCGCCGGTGCAAACCACCGTCTGATAGGAGGCATCGCCGCCAGTGTCAGGAATCGTTGCGCTGGCGAGGACCCGCAGTCCGTCGCCGTCCTGGATTTCCAGCATGCCGTCATCGCCGCCGCCCTTGGCGACGCGCAGTTCGATGCGGTAGGTGCCGCGCGTGGCGACCGCGACGGTGTAGCGCATCCACTCGGGGGCCACGAACCAACCGACGTTGTAGCCGTTGGACAAGGCGTCGGCGCAGGCTTGCACGTCCACCCCGTTGTTGCGGTAGGACCAACCCTCGTTCCAGGCGTTGTAGTTGGAGGTGGTTAGATTGTAGTTTTCCCACGCGGTATCCAAGTAGGCATGGCCATTCATGCCTTGGTCGTAGTCGGGCGCGTAGATGCGTCCCGGGATTTGATGCTGCGCGAAGGGTGTAGTATCGCGGTTGCCGGACTGGTTTTGAATCGAACGGATGACTTCGGCTTGGACACGGCAGTTTTCCAAACGCACGCTGTCGGCAAGTTCCATCAAAGTGTTGAATGCGGCCGTGGGGTTCAGATCCGGCTTTGAGCCTCCGAAGTAGTCGAGCAGATCATGGTATCCGGCAGGGAAAGTGGCGTCCACGAGTCCGTTGATGCTCTTGAATTTTTTCATCGGCCACCACGACATGCCGATGCCCTCACCGCGGAGTAGTTCGACCATTTTGGTGAAATGGTCGTTGCTGTTTTCGCCATGCTCGCCGCACCAGATCGGACGGTTCTGAGCGGCCCGCAGGTCGAGAACCCACTGGATTTCTCTCGGGGATTCTGCGGAGGACCAGTATTTGTGAAACACATAGACCATTTGCGGATCCCACGCGGGAGTGAGGCCGTTGTAGTCGTTGCTATACCAGTTTCCCTCGATGAAGAGTATGTGTTTGTCGCCGTTCGAGCGGATGGCATCGGTGATGAGTCCGTAAAGCGTGCGCAAGAGTGTGCCGCCGGGAAGGTCCCAGGCGGGCTCGTTGATCAAATCATATCCGGCGACCCATGGCTGGTTCTTGTAACGTTCGGAAATCCGTTGCCAGAGGCGCACGGTCTTGTCTTGGTTCGCAACGCTGTCCCAAAGCGAGGGACAGGTGTCATTGTAATCGCTGATCGCATTGTTGCTCTGACCTCCGAGGGCAGCATGCAGATCGATGATGGCATAAATGCCCGCCGCCGCACACCACAAGATGACATTGTCCAGCAGTAGAAACCCCTGTTCGTTCCATTCGTCTGGTGTGTCGTGGTTGACGAAGTATTCGTAATGCAGAGGCAGTCGCACAGCGTTAAAGCCCCAGTTCTTGATTTGGTTGACGTCAGCTTGGGCGACGTGGTTTGACAGCCACGCGTCGTAGAAGGTCTTCGTTTTGTCAGGGCCAATCAGGGTGGTCAGCTTTTGTTTCCAATCGTGCTGGGCTGGGGCTTGGGCGGTGGAGTTCATCAGGTAGCCCTCCATGACCATCCAATTGCCGAAGTTGACCGCATTGAGGATGACTTCTTGGTTGTTGGAGCTGTTGATGATCCGGGTGCCGTTGACTTGCAACAATTGCCCGCGGGCCACGTCGGGAAACAGAGCAAGGAAAAGGGCCAGCAGGGGTTTAAAAACACGCATACATTCTAGTTAACCCTGTTTCATCGTCTGGGCTATAGTCCGAAATGACTAGAGTGCTCGTCAAACGCTGCTTTGCAGGCGAGGGGTTTTGTGGCAGCCTACGCGCCGTGTTGATTGTATTCGGCAGAGCTTCTTTGATTTTTTGGATCGCCATCGGCGCGGTCTTTCCGCGTGCCGTGGCGCAGGAAGCACCTTTTTTAAGCATCAGCAAGCTGCGCGAGTTTCCGAACGAGGAGGGCCTCCATATCGAAGCGAGAACGAGCGGCATCATCAACCACATCAGCGACCAGCAAACCGAGATCGCCATTCAAGACGGCAAGGCCGCCATTTGGCTGCCGATGCACGTGAACCGCCCTCGCGATCTCAAGCTCGGCCAGAAGGTCGAAGTGGGAGGCTACCTACAGAAAGGGAAATTCGCACCCGACTTCGTCGTGCAGTCACTCGAGGTAATCGGAGAACCCGGCCTGCCTGAGCCTGAAAATGTCACGGGAAGCGAGTTGTTGAGCGGTTCCTTCGACTGCCATTTCGTCGAGCTCTCCGGTATCGTCCGGGCGGTGCATCCGTGGTCGGCCCTGGGCTGCGACCACGCGATCATGCATCTCGATGCCAAGGGCACCCGGATCCTGGTCCTCACCCCCGGTAACCAACTCGAGCGACTGTCCGGGCTGGTGGACGCGGTGGTCCGGGTAAAAGGCATCACCGCAGTCGCTGTCAACGAAAGCGGGCAGGTCCTCACTGCGCAAATGCGGGTGACCCACCCGAAATTCATCGAGGTTCTGGAACCACCAAGGGATGTATCGACGCTGCCACTCACGCCGCTGAAAGGACTGCTAGGTCATCCTGTTAGCGGCGCGCCCGGCCACCGGATCCGCACCCGGGGCACGGTCACCCATTCCCAGAATGACGAGTCCTTTCAGATCCAGGATGACGAGCACGGGGTGCGGGTTTGGACCACGGGCAAGATCGAACCGCCAGCCGTCAATTCATTCGTGGAAGTCATTGGATTTCCAAAACCCGGCCCGGTCAGCCCGACACTGGAAGATGGTCAGGTGAGAATCCTGGGCGCCAGCACCGCCCTTAAGCCCGCCGTCATGAACACCGCGCGGGACGCATTTTCCCATGAAGGGCGGGTCGTTCGAGTCAGCGGCAGGCTGGTCGAAACCCAAACGGATGTGAGTCCCGCCCGGCTGCTCCTGAAGGATGGCAGTTTGCTTTTCGCCGCTGAATTCAACGGAAGCATTCCCCGTGATGCGCTTCCAGCGCGGCCCGGAGCCATCGTCACGGTCACCGGGATTGCGGAAGGATCGCTGGCCTCACCCCAACAGGAAGAGGGTTATTTGAAATCACGGGATCTTTTGATTCGTTTAAGAAATCTATCTGACGTGCGGGTGGTGGAGCCTGCGCCGTGGTGGACGCCTTTGCGCCTCGCCGTTGCCCTCGCCGCGACTGGATCGGCGCTGCTGAACGTGATGTTTTTCGCCGGCCTGCTGACCCGCAAAAACAAAAGCCTTGTCGTCGCCGAGGCTGAACTTGTGTCCGCAAGAGACGCGCTGGCAAAACGGGTGGAAACCCGCACCGACCAGTTGCATGCCCAACTCAGCGCGCGCCGTGACGAGCTGAGCGAATACTCCGCCGTGACCGCCGAGCGCAACCGCCTCGCCCGCGACCTGCATGACTCGCTAGAGCAAACCCTTGCCGGCGCCGCTCTGCGCATGGATGCCGCCAACGACCTGCTCCCGAATCCGGGTGCCACCGACTCGGAGCCCGCCCGGCGGCAAATGGAAAAAGCAGCCGAACTGCTACGCCTCAGCCAGACCCAGGTCCGCCGCACCGTCTGGGGGCTTCGCAGTCTGGCACTTGAGAAACACAGCCTCGCGGATGCCTTGCGTGATTCCGTCAGGCTGCTTACCGAAGATACCGGCATCGCCACCACTTTGGATCTTTACGATGGTGATGCAGGGCTTGCCAACGAGCAGGAATGCGAGCTTCTGCACATCGCCCAGGAAGCCGTCGGCAATGTTCTCAAACACGCCCAAGCCACTGCTCTTGAAGTCACGCTGTTACGCAAGGACGGAATGATCGTCCTGACGGTGAAAGACAATGGCCATGGATTCGACCCCGCCCAGCCCGTAGCGAATGACAGGCCTCATTACGGGCAACAGGACATGCGCGAACGCGCGCAGTTGCTGGGAGCAACGTTGACCGTGAATTCCGAAGTCGGCGGTGGTTCCAGCATCGAAGTAACCCTGCCTCATTCCGCCTGATAGAAGAACCATCCCCATGATCCGTATCCTGATTGCCGACGATCACGAGCTCTTCCGCGAGGGCTTGCGGGTGGTGCTCGACCTGCGCCCTGACTTCGCGGTGGTTGCCGAGGCCGCCAATGTAGCTGAAACCATCGCCGCCCACGCCCGGCATCAACCGGACCTAACATTACTGGATCTCCAAATGCCCGATGGAACTGGAATCGATGCCTTGAAAATCATCCGCAAGGCCCAACCCGAAGCACGCGTGCTGATGCTGACCACTTATGATGGTGACGAGGACATCCACCGCGCGATGACCGCTGGGGCGAGTGGCTACCTTTTGAAAAGCATTCCTAGCAAACAACTCGAAGCCGCGATCCGCGCCGTGATTGAGGGCCGCCAGTATTTGCCCCCTGCCGTCGCGGAACGCCTCGCTGAACGAGCCGCCTTCCA
This sequence comes from Akkermansiaceae bacterium, assembly GCA_903878115.1. Classification (GTDB taxonomy): domain Bacteria; phylum Verrucomicrobiota; class Verrucomicrobiia; order Verrucomicrobiales; family Akkermansiaceae; genus UBA956. The sequence goes on from CAIRGO010000124.1 coordinate 8,241, forward strand.
AGCGCTCACCGCCCGTGAGTTGGAAATCCTGGCGCTCATCGCCCGCGGACTATCCAATAAAGACGTCGCCCGCGTCCTCGCAGCCAATGAATTCACCGTCAAAGCGCATGTCCGCAACATCCTTGCAAAGCTCGGCGTGGAAACCCGCACCGAAGCAGCGATCCTCGCGGTCCAACGTGGTTTGATTCAGATTTAAGCGCTTGTTGCGGATGATCGTTGGTCCAGATGAAGTAAAATTACACTCCCGCCGATCTGATGATCTCCTCAGTAGGGACGGGCTTATTTTCCTGCTCTGTGTATTCCCGAAGGTTTCCATGTCGTCAGGCGCGACCACTCCGGGCACGCAAAGCGCCTTGGTGATGTATGGCGCGTTTCCCTTGGCTTTGATCCAATGAATCACGCCCTGCCACTCGATGTTGAGTTGGGAGATCGGATCATCGTGGTGCGCTCCTTCTGAGGCGGCCCCCCTAGTTTTCCGCCAGTCCGGGGAATCGCTGGGGCTCAGGCTTGATGATGTGGGTGCTTGGCGTGTTCCCAAGCGGCAATGCCATACGGATGACACCAGAAGCTGATGTTTCCAACACTACGGGCAGTTTTACCTGAGCGCCTGCGAGGGAAAGCCGCAATCCATCATCGCCAGCAAGCAGTGGTCGTTGCGGCAACTGCTTCATGACCTCAGCCGATTCCCCCTCGCTCAACCATCGCAAACCGCTGATCGATGGAATTGCCCCCATCTGTTCTTCA
>CAIRGO010000125.1 GCA_903878115.1 Akkermansiaceae bacterium
ATCTTCGACCTCTCCTAAATATCCGGGTAGGGGCGTGAAACTATGGTTAAATAAGGAGAAAACAAAAATTCCCACAGACTCTTATGCAGACCGTGTGTCGACTTCCCTGATTGCGCGACAGATTGAAAATAGAGTATAAGGCTTTCGGAGTTCATCACAAACACTATGAAAAAAGGCAGTGCGTGACTCTTGACTTTTTTCGCTTGAATAAAGTCCTTTATAATGCGCGAAGCCATTTTGGAATGGATCAAAGCCGGTGCAAAAGAATAAAATCTGCCATAGCAAGAATCAAAGACCTGTCACTTTGATGGCTTTTGCCATATCGGGATTATCGCTGATGCGGGGAGGGATTACACTTACTGTCTTCAGAACGCGGACGTCGAGTGTTTCTGTTAGGCGATAAGGTGATAAACGATCTTTACTTGTTGCTGCTAGATGATCGTTGAAAAAGATGGCACCCTTATAACCTTTTGGCGGATTGGAATCTTCGATGGTCAACCCATCAATTCGAATGTGGCGCGGCATCGTGCACGGATAACCGAAATCATGCTTACCATCGTTCACTGTGCCAAAGATGAGCGGACTTCTGCTTATCGATTTGCCGAGAATCCAGCGGCAATTGTGGATCAGGACATCTCCATCCCATGTCGATCCGTAATCCTCACGAAAGCGAATCAGATGACCGCCGTAAAGTGTCGAATCTTCAACGATCAATTGCCCGCGTCCGGTCGCATTGAGTCCCGCATGGCCAAGTATACAGCGACGAATGATATACTTGCCGGAAATCCCTTGATGCACATCCACCCGTGAAAGCACGCAATCCTCTACCAAGAAATTTTTTATGAAATTGCTCGCAACTACGCCCCAACGACTGCGATCTTGAATATCATCCATGGTGCACTTGATCATCTGCAGATTCATCACGTAGGAGGCAAGGTAGCCGTAGCTGCCCATCGGCACGGGTTTGCCATCATTACCAATTTTGCTGTAGGTCTTGTGTCCATTGATTTTGCAATGGCGCAAGTTGATATTGGCGCATTTCTGGGCGTTAAGAAAACCACTATAAGGCTGACCTACTTCAGTTTCACCAGTGACGAGGTGAGTGAGACCATCGACCTCGGTGTTGGACCGACGGATCAAAATGTTGCGTTCCCAGTAGCCGCTATCCTTTTCACCATGATCCATGTTAGCAATGCTGATGAATATGCCACCACGAATGACTAACGGTGTTGCATCGATGGGTAGGGCATTGACACTAGTGACAACATCATAGTCCCAGTCGATGCCGCCCTCGATGGAGCCATTCTGCCGCAGAATGAATACCTCCGATTGAGAACGACCGTTGTTCTGATTGCTACCACGGCGTATGAACAGTTTGCGATTTTTATTTTCCACATACACGAGACAATCGCTCTCTGGCCGAAGGTCGAGTTGATCTTGCCCGCGCTTGAGTTGCTGGATTTTCAGTGGTATCGGTTTAAGTCGGGAACTCACATCAAACAATGGTCGCCCGCTCTTTTCCACATCCTTGCTGTCGTCGATGATAAACTTCGAGGTGCTCCAGTTAGTGTCGGTTTGAATGATCGCAGTGAGTGCTTGATGACCAAGGTGGTAAGTGGCTTGAGGATTTGACGCAACAGGCTGACCATGCTCATTGGCATAGGCATGAGCTTTGCAGATCGCGGGAAGATCGTCTGTCTTACCATCGCCCACTGCGCCGAATGATTCATAAGTGATCGCATCCTTTGGCTTTGCTGAATCATCATCATCAGCAGCCTGCACGATATTACTTCTAACCGCGACAAAGCAAAGACAAGCAACAGTGATGTTTGGAATGATCGGGAACTTTATCATGATACATTTCGACAAAGACATCAATAATACGTATGTTTACTCATTAATGTATCAGTCAATGGCTGAACCATACAAGCACTTCTAAGTGTTAAAGCTTCATTTCCAAACTCGATGACAATAGATACGAGTCATCTAGTTCACGATTGACGGAACCAACCGGTGATGCTCATGCGCGGTTTGTTAGCGGGTAGGACTTCGTGCCAATAATCGCCGGCGAAGAAACATACCATGGTACCCATGCGTGGTTCAATGAGTTGGAAAGCACCTGTCTTTTCGCCCACCGTGGTCCACAACTTTAGCTCACCACCATCGCCGGATTGCCAATCATCATTCAAATACAAAATCACCGTCACGATCCGATCATTAGTGCCGGCGTGTCGATCAAGATGCGCTTGATAAAATCCCCCTTGCGGATAGATCGCAAAATGGCCATCGTACGCAAACAGTCCAAGAAAAAATTGTTGATTCAGCGCGACCCGCAGCATTTCTAACTTTTTCATCCACAGTTTCTGCTCAGGCGATGAACCGCTATCAACCATCCACATCACATGATCGCGACGCAATTCATCACGCACAGAAAATGACTCCCCCTTCCCTACCCCAGCGCGATGGAACTCTCCTCGCTCAAACGAAACTTGGCATTCCACCTGCAATCGCAGTGAATCTGCTAGGGAAACAAAATCCGGCGTAACGGACCATCCATCATTCGCCATCGCATCTAGCATTTTTCTCACCCATTCATCAACACTTTCGCGGAGATGATAGCGAGACAAATGAATCGCTTAGGGAAATGCTGTTCCATTAGAGTTTTTTTGAATGAGATGAACCGCAAAGCCACGAAGCACGCTAAGGTTAGAGGAAGGATTTTTACGACGGATTTTACGGATGCCTACAGATTTTTTGACAGAATTTCAGAATTTATGGAATTCACCAAAAATTGACGACGCAAATCAGTGATTTCAGAGGATCTCAGTGGCTTCAGTGGTTTGAATTTTTTCGGATGAGAAACAGAGATTTGGAGGTGAGGACGTCTACCCTACGATTCTGCTCACAACGATTTCCCTGGAACAGTTCCATCAAAATTGATTGACGTAAATGCTGTACTTGCTAGAATGCTCTTGTTATGAAACACTTATTATTACTACTTGCTGGGGCCACCATGATCATCACTAGCTCTTGCAGTGTCGGTATGGGTGTGGGAATGGGATCATCCTCGAAGTGCGAAAGTGCTGATTGCGCTTGCTGCAAAAGCCACAAGTGCACTCCAGAAATGATCAAGGCAGGCAAATGCTGCTGCGCGAAAAAAGCTAACTAATTAAGACGCATCGCGTTATCTCTTTTTATCGTGCAGCTGATCGCACTTGTTTTTTCCTTCAACACCAGTATTCTATTGGTGCTGAGAATCTTTCTTTATCCATGAAACGCGTTTCTTTCATCATGCTCATCTTGTTTCTTGCCGCATTTATCATCGGCTTGACTCTGCATTTCTCTAGTCATCCGCTGAGCATGGAGGACATGACGCTCAAGTCGCCACAGGACGCGCTTTCGCCATTGGGGATGCCGAAAGAGGGCGCGATCGATCACCGATTGTATGGACTTTCCGTTTGGCAACGCATGGCACTGCCTGTGGTCGATCGGATAGATTCTCCCATTGGTTCTGAATCGGGTGCTTTTAGCTATAATGCGCAGCCATTTTGGGCGATGAATGATGCTCGTGGTGGACACCACACGGGCGATGATCTGAATGGCATCGGTGGCATGAACACCGATCTCGGCGATCCCGTTTATGCGGCAGCAAATGGAGTGGTGGTCTATACTGGGGTGCCGTCTCCTGGTTGGGGCAATGTGTTGATTTTATCGCATCGCCTCGCTGATGGTCGCATTTTTCAAACGATGTATGCTCATCTTTTAAAAATCAATGTTTCGTTGGATGCGCTGGTCGGGCGAGGACAACAAATTGGCAGTGTGGGCACGGCGAATGGAGTCTATCCCGCGCATTTGCATTATGAAATTCGCCAAGGAGCGGGAGTGGACATCGGTGCTGGATATGCAGCGAATCCATTCAATCGAGTGAGCCCTGTGACCTTCAGCAGCTCGCTGCAAGCACCTGCTGATGCGTTGCAAGCATCCGCGCTGAACGTCCATCAACTGGCGATGAGCCAGAAAGATCCACGGTTATTGTTAGACCTGAAAAACCCACAAAAGATTATCGATATTCTCGAAAAATAAACTCATTCCACCGCAAGGCGACGTGCTTCGATCGCCAGCTGATAGGCAAGAGTATCACCGTGCTTTTTCACAGAGAAACGGACTGAGCGACGCGTATTAACATTAGGGCACCACGTAGCTTGCCAAAAATAATATTCCGCTCCTGATGCGGCGCGAACAACGATGCGTGATACACCGACCACGCCAGAGACATTTCTCCCTGATACTTCACAAACCCGTGCTCGCTCCTGTTGCTGCCACTGCGACAAGATGGAATCTCGCCACTGAGATGCCGCAAGAAAGGCCAACTGAGCATCGCCATGGCTACGATCAGAAAAAAGACGCGATGATTTCTCACCGCGTCTTTGTAATCGAACCTGCCAGCCAAATGTTCCCGCAGCGGGTATTTCTATCCGCGCAATGCCGTAGTTGTTAGCAGGAATGAATGACATGGAACGCAAATGAATGCTCTCCCATGAATCTTATTTTGTCAAGAAAGCAAGATCCCATTATTGCCCACCAGCAGCAGGCGCGCCACCTGCGCCACCTGCGGCACCGCCGCCTTCACCACCACCGCGATTGCCGCGAAATCCACCACCATCGCGCATGCTACGCATGAAGTCACCACCTTCTGAAATGCGTTTTTTCACATCATCGCTCAATGCAGTGGATTGTTGCACCGCAGCTTTTGCCGCATCAGGGTCTGTGGTCATCCACTTGGCTGCACTCACACCAATCGCGCGTTGGCGATCGCCTTCGTCTTTGATCGACTCCGCCAAGGTGAAGGTTTCTGCATAGTTGGTAGAAGGAGTGGCAAACACATAAGTTCCCACCGCGCGATCACGGGTTTCACCCTCGGGTAATTTTTCAATGGAAGCCAGTGCTGCCGAGCTGTCTTGACGAGCATAGTTCATCATCACGCTGCGCATCGCATCACCTTGAGCCTCTTCAGGCGAGGAAATGACTAGCTCAAATGCCTGACCAGGGTTCTCTTTTGACAACTCTTCCGCCACGGTTGCGGTGGCGCGATTCTTTTGCTCTGGATCCGTAAATGAAGACAACTGCTCAATTGCTTTTTGAGGATTCTCTTTCGCAAGACCATCAAAAGCACGACGGCGTGCGTCGTCTTGTTCCTCCGTAGGAAGCCCAGCAATGAACTGCTGCGCTTTGTCCCAATCTTTGCTGCCAAGAGATTCCGCGATTTGGCGATTGGCACGGGTTTTTTCTTCACCCTCCATCGTTGCCGCCAGAGCGATAGCTTTATCCGGATCTGTCTGAGAGACTTTCGAAACGATCGAACTCATGGCATTGCCTTTTTCCGAGCCATTCAACGTTTTCGCCCATGCCATCGCCGCTGTGGGATCTTGCGATGCCCATTCGCCAGCGATGATCGATGCTGCACCATTGCCCATAGGACCGCCGCCGCTACCGCCACGACCACCAAACATACCCATCATCGCGAACTGACCAGGATTTTCCGAGTAGTATTTCGCTGCATTCGTTGGATCCACACTCGCCCAGCTTTGCATGATGGTTGGTTTCACAAACATGCCCGTGAAGCCCATTTTATCAGAAAACGCCATGGCGCTCATCGGATCGGTTTCTGCCCATTTACCGAACAAAATGTATGATGCCATGATGCGCTCTGGCATATCGATGGAGTCTAGTTTTTTCGCTTCCTCTGCGAGCTGTTCCGGGCTGAGTCCTGAATAATAATCCAGCAATGCCTGCATACGCTGGGTTTGCCCTGGCATTTTAAAAATCTCACTCGCCGAGCCGCCACGTGACGAACTCGAGCGACTTTCCACCTTCATTTCGCTGGGCGAGCGACTAGAGCGCGATATCGATGCTGTCTCAGTCCCCGCTGCGGTGACTTCACTTTTTCCGCCTTTACCCACGAAAAATCCACCTGCAGCACCCAGTGCTAAGGTTACTACTGGAAACAATAATTTTTGGTTCATATTCGAATATTTACGTTAACGTTAACGATTAATACCCGCCGGAGGGAAAAGTTGCTTGTTTTTTTTTCATTTTATAGAAAAAGTAGCTAACCGATGACACGAACTCCCTATAAAGTTCTCTTTGTCTGCATGGGCAATATTTGTCGATCCCCCGCAGCGGAGATTATTTTCCATCAATTGGTCAAGAACGCTGGGCTCAAAAAACATTTCTTCATCGATTCTGCTGGCACCATTGGCAACCACGCAGGTAATCCACCTGATTATCGCATGTCGAAAACCTTGAGTGGACGTGGCTTTGATATCTTTGGTTGCTCGAGGAAAATTTCCACCACTGACCTTGCCACATTCGATCTCATTTTGTTGATGGATCAAGAAAATTATGATGATGTTTCGGCGCTAGATGCTGCTGGTGCTCATCGCGGTAAAATCCATTTCCTCACCGAATTTTGCCAAGAAATGCGTGACACCCGTGTGCCCGATCCCTATTACGGCGGTCAGCAAGGATTCGACTACGTCGCTGACCTTGTCGAAGATGCCTGTGCGGGACTACTTGCCCACCTTTGCAAAAAATTATCACTCTCATGAAATGGATCACCCTGCTGGCCTTGTTATCCTTACTGCCATCGTGCGCTCCGATGAATGGCTACGCCACATTTGTGCTAGGACCGTCATCTTCCGTCACCCGCTCGCAATCGATGAACATCGCCAATGCCTACACGCAGATGCGTTGGACGCCTTCAGCAAAAAATATTTCTCACTCGTTAGACCGTGATGACATTCTCGTCCACACTCCCGACCACCAGTTATCCAATCACGGATATGCCAACGGTTGGTGGTGGGCCGATCGCGAAAATGCGAGCATGCCCTATCAATGGGGTGGCTTTGACACGCCCGAGTCATTTTTGCGGAAAATCGGATCTGGTCATGCTGCGGGCGATATCGCCACTGCGGAAAAACGCACCGCTGGTGATGCGGCCGTCAGCAAACAAGCGGCAGGCATCGATTGTTCAGGCTTCGTATCGCGCTGCTGGCGTCTTTCACGACCGTTTTCCACTGCTCAGTTGCCCGCCATCAGCACCCCCATCCGCTGGGCCGAACTAAAACCAGGTGATATTTTTCTCAACGACAAACACGTGCTGCTGTTCGCTCAATGGGCTGTGCCCGGCTCCGCTGTGCTCTGCTACGAAGCAGGACCATTTCCACAATGGAAAGTTTCCGCCGCACGCATCCCTACCGAATTACTCTTTGCGCAAGGTTACGAACCGCGTCGCTACACCAACATCACGGAAGATCCCTCATGAAACGACTCCTCATATATCTAGCCATCGCCATCACCGCTATTGGCGTTTTTTCTTATTGGTATTTTCGCCCCGCACGCGTGGTCAAACGCAACACCCTCGCCTTGCTGAGCGAACTAACAATTTCTCCCGAGACTGGTCGCACGGCACGCATCATGAAAGGCAGTGCCCTCGCCAACTACTTTTCCTCGCCCACAACTCTGCATTCGAAATACGACTTTGCCAATGGCAGCTTCGAGCAAGGCGAAATCAACGACGGCTGTGAGATGTTTGCCCAACAAGCTAGTTCGTTCACGGTCGTGCCGCACGATGACATGGCAATCACCGTCACCGACACCAAGGCCACCGTGACATTTTCTGCCGATGTAAAAGCAAAAGTGGCCAAATGGATCGAAGTTGTCGATGACAGCTTCACCATCACCATTCATTGGAAAAAAGCCGACAAGGGATGGAAAGTCACCGAAAGTGCTTGGAAAACCACGCCGTAACTTCTTCGCAGTATCCGATAGACCACTCCATGCAAGTGCATGCTTTTCTTCTCACACCATGATCTGGCAATGCCATAACAAAAGAATCGACCTTTCCCAGCGCGGGATGATCATGGGGATATTGAATACCACGCCGGATTCTTTTTCGGATGGCGGGACATTTGTCGATCCCTCTTCAGCGATGAAGCATGCATGGCAGATGATCGAAGAAGGCGCGGAGATCATTGATGTGGGGGGAGAATCAACCCGACCAGGGGCACCGGAGGTTGATGAAGACGAAGAAGCAAATCGGGTGATCCCTGTGATTCAAGCATTACGAGCTCGCTGGGATGGCTTGATATCGATCGATACTTCCAAAGCATCCGTCGCCCACCAAGCACTGCTGAGCGGTGCAGACATCGTCAATGACGTCAGTGGCCTACGCGCTGATCCGCAGATGGTAGAGGTTTGCAAAGATCACGGTTGTGGAATCATCGTCATGCACATGATCGGCAATCCGCGCACCATGCAGGTGAATCCGATCTATCATAACGTGGTCGCAGAAGTGCGGGAATTTTTTCACGAACGCTATCATTTTCTCACCGAACGCGGCATCGCAGCGGAAGCACTGTGTTTCGATCCCGGCATCGGCTTTGGCAAAACACCAGAGCATAACTGGCAATTGATCGAACAGTTGGATCAACTATCCGTGCACCATAGACCATTATTGTTAGGTGTCTCGCGGAAATCCTTCATCGGTCATCGATTAGGAAACATGGCAATCGCCCAGCGTTCGTGGCCAACAGTCGCGCTCACCAGCATGGGGCGTGAGCTTGGGGTGATGCTGCATCGTGTTCACGAAGTCAAAGCCAACCTAGAATCCCTGCGCATGACCGAGGCGATCATTGGCGACTTAGCGGTGAAAAATATCTCTTCCGCGTGAGGCCGCTCCACATCAGGAGTGCGTAGGCTTGCCACCGCCCTTGGTTTGGCTCAACTTGCCGAGCGCGGGGGTGCCTTTTGCGATTCGCTTAGTGATTTGTATTCCGCTGTGCTGTTAGTTCCCCCGCATGAGGCAAGCCTCATCCACCACAGTGCGGAGGCAAGCCTCCGCACTCCGGGACAGAATCATCCAACTCAAAAAAATCCTGTCATCCCTCCGTCAAACACATGGTTAAAATTCTTCCTCAAACCTTCGCGTTCTTCGTGTCTTTGCGGTGAAAAAATCTTTCCCACGAGCATCATGTTTCTCAAGCTATGAGGCACGTCAGCCAAACGAAAAAAATCACACCAAGATTTGTTTCACCACTTTTGCTGGTTCCACACCTACTAATTTTTGGTCCAAGCCACGATAAGGGAAAACAAATCGATCATGATTCAATCCAAGTTGATTCAGCATGGTGGCATGGAGATCACGCAGGTGAACAGGATCTTTGGTGATATTCCATGCGAAGTCATCGGTTTCTCCGTGAACCACGCCAGCTTTGATTCCCCCACCCGCTAACCACACCGAAAAACAACGACCATGATGATCGCGCCCTGCGGTTGGCGAGCCTATCGCTCCTTGCGAATAAACGGTGCGTCCAAATTCCGCGCCCCAAATGACCAAGGTGTCATCTAACAAACCACGACGTTTCAGATCCATGATCAAGGCAGCACTCGGCTGATCGGTATCGCGACATTGCGCAGGCAATTGTTTTGCAATCGCAATATGCTGATCCCAACCGCGATGGAATAGTTGAATAAAACGCACACCGCGTTCCGCCAAACGTCTGGCGAGCAAGCAATTCGCCGCATACGTTCCTGGCTTGCGCGATTCTTTTCCATACAACTCAAACGTTTCCGTTGATTCATCGGACAAATCCGTTAGATCAGGCACCGATGCTTGCATGCGGAATGCCATTTCGTATTGTTGGATGCGCGCAAATGTTTCCGCATCGCCAGTTTGCTCACCAAAAACCTGGTTCATTTGTGCAAGAGAATCGAGCTGGGCGCGGCGATGCTCGCGTTCGATTCCGTTAGGGTTTTCCAAATACAAAACCGGATCCGCACCCGCGCGCAACAGCACACCTTGGTGCTGGGATGGTAGGTAGCCACTGCCCCACAAACGCGAGAAAATCGGTTGTCCGGGATTTTTTCCCGTGCCTTGGGAAACCAGCACCATAAAGGCCGGCAGGTTCGAATTATCGGTGCCTAGACCGTAGCTGATCCATGCGCCTGCGGAGGCATTGCCCAGCTGCATCGAACCAGTATTCGCCAACGTAATGGCGGGATCGTGATTGATCGCTTCGGTATGCATCGAGCGGATCACACAAATCTCGCCCGCGATTTTTTGGGTGTACGGCAACAAGTCACTGATCCAAACGCCAGAAGGGCCGCATGGTTTGCCATCGGCGAGAGGTTTCACTACAGGAAATGAGGACTGACCAGAAGTCATCCCCGTCACCCGTTGATCGCCACGCACGGAAGGCGGAAGGTCTTTTCCGTGATTCGTATAGAGTGATGGTTTGCCATCGAACAAATCCACGTGCGAAGGACCGCCAGATTGGAAAAGGCAAATCACACGTTTTGCTTTCGGTGCAAAATTTCGCATCAGCGATTGACTGGCCGCCGCAGAGGCTTCATTGCCCATCAGCGATGCTAATGCCAGTTGCCCCATCGCCGCAGAGGAGGAACCTAAGAATGCTCGTCGTGTTGTGAGAAATGGTGACATAGTTAATTTCGTGTAATGGTTTCGCTAAGGTTAAGGAGAAGTTGCGCAATGGCTGTCCAAGTGGCTTGTTGCTCCATGGGCAATGTTTGATCGATCGCACTTTCGCCAGTGCTGAGATATTTTTTCGATAAATCCGCATAGCCAGCAAATTTTTTATTTTCGCGGGCGAGTGCATCGAGCAAAACTGTTTTCTCTTTTTCGTTAGGCTCACGAGCGGTGATCGCACGGAAGCCAAAACTCAAGCGTGATGCATCATCGGCGCCGCCTTCCTTGATCATCCGCACTGCAAAATGTCTCGCCGCTTCCACAAACTGTGGGTCATTGAGCAATACCAAGGCCTGCAATGGTGTATTCGTAGGCGTGCGACCCGCCGTGCATACTTCGCGATTCGGCGCATCGAAGGTTGCGAGATTAGTCGGCGGCAAGGTGCGTTTCCAGTAGGTGTAAAGCGAGCGACGATAGAGCTTTTCGCCATGATCTTGCACAAAGGTCTGCGATGTCGCAGGTGTAGAACCGTAGTGGCTCACGGCCCTCCACAAATCTCCTGGTTGATAAATTTTCACCGAAGGACCACCGAGGCGATCCACCATCAATCCCGAAACGGCAAGCGCCTGATCGCGAATCGCCTCAGCACTCAAACGGAAACGCGGACCGCGCGCCAACCATTCGTTGAGGGGATCAATCTTCACCATTTCGACTGTGGTATTTGACGATTGCCGATAGGTGCGCGATAGCACGATCATTTTCATCATCTCCTTCATATTCCAGCCACCATCCATAAAACGCACTGCCATCCAATCTAACAACTCTGGATGAGTTGGCCAGACGCCCTGCGAACCAAAATCTGCGGTCGATGGAGTCAGCCCGCGACCAAAGGCAATTTCCCAAAGACGATTCACCGCCACCCGCGCGGTGAGTGGATGATCCCGACTCACAGACCACTGTGCGAGGTCAAGTCGTGTGGCATTTGGTTTATTCAATGGTTTCAAGAATGCCGGCGTATTAGGCTGCACCTCGTCCATCGGTGCGCTATAAACTCCACGACTCAAAATATGCGTTTTGCGTGGATTTTTAGAAGTATTCATCACCAAGATCGAATGCTTTTCGGTGAGCATTGTGAGACGATCTTTGATATTGGCGACGCGATAACGATCCACTGCGCAATCAGCGGAAAAATCACGGAAGTATTTTTCTAACAACACTTGTTGTTCAGGACTGCGATTTGCCTTATCTAACAAAACGATAGAAGTGACATCCTCTGGCAGCATACTATCATCCGTTTCACCGTCAAAGGCGAGGATGCGAAACTTCCCAGGATTGCGACCACCTGCATAATTGAAAACCATTTCCGCAGTGATGAATGGTGTTTGCGCCACTAACAACGGCTCTTGAAAAGTAACGCTCAGATGCTGAGGAGCAGCGCCTGCCGTAGGTGACCAACCAGTTTTCGTATCTGAGCTATACAGCGCAGAAACAGGAAACCCTGCTTGTTGTGAACTGGCTGACAAACGAGCAATCGCCAAGCAGGCGTTCGCGTCCACATTGCCAGCGGGAAAACTCGTGGCGCTCAGAGTCACCGTGGTCATCACAAAACTGCCGTTGCCATAACCAATCGTGCCTTTGCTTTGAGGTGCTGGCTCAAAGACAATGCGCAGGCCGGTGATTTTTGTTAGATTCGTCGGTAACTTAGTGGTGGTGGTATAGGCGGCGTAAGAACCTCCGTGCACATCCACCGATTGATCTGGCTGGATGCGCAATTGCTCGGGACTTCCGTTAGGCGTAGTCGATGCGAGAGCTTCACATGGCGCGGTGACAAAACCGATGCCTCGTTTTGCTAACAACTCGCGTTGCTGCGTCTCCCAAAGAGCCATTTCCTGCTCGCGTGGACGTGCCAGACTTTGCTCTGCTGCCACCAACTCAGCTTTTACTTTTTCGATTTCCTCAGGAGTGGAAAGCGGGCTCATCGCATTCATCGCAGGCTGCGCATTATTGCCACCATCGCCATCCAGTCCTCGATCATCAAGGGTGTTAAAAAACGCAAAAATCTGGTAATAATCACGCTGTGTGATCGGATCGTATTTATGGTCGTGGCATTGTGCGCAGCCAAGGGTGAGACCGATCACTGCTTCGCCATAGGTTTTCACGCGATCAGCGGCATAGTTGGTCAGATTCTCTTCAGGAATCGTGCCACCTTCGTGCGTGATGCTATGATTGCGTTGAAATGCGGTAGCGATCAAATCTGATTCGCTGGCATTCGGCAGCAGATCACCGGCGAGCTGTTTGGTGAGAAATTGATCATAGGGCATATTGTCATTGTAGGCTTTGATCACCCAATCACGCCATAGCCATGCTTGCCGTCCACCATCGATCGAAAATCCATTGGTATCAGCGTAGCGCGAGGCATCCAACCATGGCAGCGCCATGCGTTCCCCGAAATGAGGGGATGCGAGCAAACGATCGACGGCGGCTTCATAAGCACCCGGGCTTGTATCATCGACAAATGCTTTCACTTCTTGAGGTGTGGGCGGTAGCCCCGTTAGATCAAGAGTCACACGTCGCAGCAACGTAGTGCGGTCAGCCTCCGAGGAAAAAGACATCTTTTTTGCCTCCAAGGTCTGCGCTACGAAGCCATCGATCACCGCCGCACCATCCTTTGTGCCCTCAGGTAACGTTGGCATTTCTGCTTTCACAAATGCCCAGTGACCTTCGTATTTCGCGCCTTGTTCGATCCAGCGCTTGAGCACATCTTTTTGCTCATTGTCCAGCGGCTTATGATGTTTTGGCGGCGGCATGATGTCATCAGGATCAGTGAGATTGATGCGTTTCCATAGCTCCGATTCCTCAACCTTACCCGGCACAATTGCGACTTTACCAGACTCCGCTTTACCGTAGGCATTTTCTGCAATATCGAGTCGCAGTTCCGCTTCACGCGCTTTCTCATCAAAACCATGACATGCGAAACAATTTTTTGATAAAATGGGTCGCACATCGCGATTAAAACGCACCACCTCATCTGCAAAAGTAAGGGCAGGTAGCAGCACAATAAATGACAGAGAGAAATAGCGCATAGACAAAAAACGATAGCATTAATACGCCTAAATTGCAACGTTTCTTACAAAATTCCGCTCGAAAACGTGCCACTACTCCCCTTCTGTATTATTCCTTTACCCGAAGCGTAAATGCACGATGCGTAAATGCACGATGCGTAAATGCACGATGCGTAAGTAACGCTTGGCTTTGAGGAAGAATCCATTGGAGAAACCACGGAAATACCTTTCAGCACTAAAGCCCAGGTTTCCTTGATTCATCGACTGTCAAAATCCCTCTCAGTAAAATTAATTACCCTTAGGTTGATAGACAAGACGCATTCTCGGCGTAAGCTCGAGAGTGTTCGCCATGATGGGAATAAAGAAAGTCGATCAATCGCAAACATAATAGAATTTCGTCGCAAGTAACATGAGAAGAAGATCCCGATTGATCGCTACGGCATTCACTGCCATCCTGCACAGTGGACTTATGGCATCGGCGGCAGACGAAAAGAGTAATCTAGAGCGAGCCTTTCAGATTCCTGAAAAAACCGACGCCCTCTTAGAGCACTATTGCTTGACCTGCCACGACGAAGAATCGCAGAAAGGCGATATTAGACTGGATAACCTTACCGAGTTAGATACCGCAAAGCGTTTGGATCTGCTGAACCGCATGCAGGAGCAACTATACTTCCAGCACATGCCGCCCAAACAGAAGCGGCAGCCCAATGAAGAAGAACGGAAAGAGATCCTGTCGCTACTTTCGAGCGAGCTAGCCATTCACCATGCTTCGACCTTGGAAGACAAGCTGCAGAAACCCGAGTTTGGCAATTACATCGACCATCAAAAGCTGTTCTCTGGTGAGAATAAAGATTTGCCCGCATTCACCTATGACCGACGCTGGCTGATCAGCGAATACATTTTCAATGCGAAATTCCAGCGGATGTTGGAGAACACCTCGGTTGGGCAATGGAATGGTAAAAGAATCTCCGTATTGGGTAGCAGCAGATTGCAGAACCTAAGCCTGTCAAATCCCTTCCTGCTGCCTAACGTTTCTGGCGTTAGATATTACGCCAACGAGGATCTTACCGGCGGCCATTTGTCGAGTATGTTAACGAATGCTCAGAAGACATCGGAGTACATCACGAGCACTTTGGCGAAGAAAAATAGAAAATATCTACCTGCGATCAGCCAGATCATGGCATTGGATGATCAGCAGGCAGCGACCTTAGCTTCACGTCGCCTGTTTTTAGAAACCTTCATCGCGCAAGTTTGCGAGGATATCTATGGCAGCAAAAATGAAGCCATGCTGCCAAAGTTCAAGGCCGTTGAACTCAAACCGATCGAAAAGCCACCCGCAGGACAAACATACAAAAAAGCACCGATCCATGTTGCGACAAACATGCTGAAAGGCCTTGAGGGAGATACTACGGTTTATCAATTCCTGCTGAATCCTGAGTATGAAAAAAAATCCGATGATGAATTCCGGAAATTATGCGAACACACCTGGTTCTACAACGGCGATCATGAACGGAAAATACAGGGTCGTATGGCGCTCCTCCGCGAATACATGCCCGAGTTCCGAGATCTCGTCAAAAAAGACAGCAAAATGAAGCGAGTCGTCTATACCCCGCTCACGACTCCTGAAATGGAAGTGATCCGCGCATCCATTTTGAAGAATCGCAAGCAAGGCGATCACTACACTACGATTATTGAGAAGTGCATAGCCGATTGGGAAAAAGAATTCGCGCAGGAACTCATTGCCGCCGGACCACCGTCCGACCAACTATTGTCGGATCTTGTCAATCAACTCTCTTTGCAAATTCTAGAACGCTCTCCCAAGCCAACGGAAGCGGAGGAATATCTAACCATTTCCAAAGCCTACGTGGCCAAACTTGGGAAACTCAAGGCCATCCAGAAACTCATTCAAACGTTTGTTTTATCGAGCGAATTCACCTACCGTCAAGAGTTCGGCACGGGCACAGCAGACGAATTTGGCCGACGCATGCTGTCTCCGCGCGATGCCAGTTATGCCATTGCCTATGCTCTCACCGATCAAAGCCCGGATGCAGAATTGGTGCGCGCCGCTGAAAGTGGCAAGCTCAATACCCGCGAGGACTATCAACGAGAAGTCCTGCGCCTATTGAAAAAGAGAGATACCTATTATCTCATCGATCCACTACTCGCCGACAAAAGTTATGCTGATAACATCACCAATATCCCGATCCGCGAACTGCGATTCTTCCGCGAATTTTTCGGCTACCCCACTGCAGTAACCATCTTCAAGGATGAGAAACGGTTTGGCTTGGATCGACTCAGCGATGCCACTTGTCGTCTCGTCAATGAGACGGACAGAACCGTCGAACACATTTTGGAAAAAGATCAAAATGTCTTTGAAGAATTACTCACTACAGAAGAGTTCTACGTCTACCATGACGGAAACAACGAGCGGATGCAGGCTGCATCTGACAGGATTAAAAGCATCTACGCGCACTTCAAAGACCTCGACTGGAAAAACTTCAAAAAAGAAGATCTTCTCAAGCACAAGGACTTCCTGCAGCAAGTCAAGATGCGGGGCGTCGATCCAGAAAAAATGGATGCCAGAAACCGCCAAGGCGACACGCTCAAGCTTTTTAAACTATCCATGGAATCCATCGTCGCACGCATGGACAACGGTCAAAAAGAGGCCGCACCGTTTGATCTCTATCGTGGCTATGGCTATGATTTCATGCCCGCCTACAATGTTGCTAATTTTTACAACATCGATCTCAATAACTGGGACTACCAAACCACTCAGCCCGCCAAGGTCGCGAATCGAAAAGGCCTGCTCACCAGCCCTGCCTGGCTGATCGCGTTTGCAAAAAATACAGAAACGGATCCCGTGCACCGTGGCAAATGGGTGCGAGAAAAACTGCTCGCCGGCACTATCCCTGACGTGCCGATCAGTGTCGATGCCGTTATTCCCGAAGACCACAACAGAACCCTACGCGACCGATTGGCCAGCGCAACAGAAACAACGTATTGCTGGAAGTGCCATGAAGGCATGAATCCGCTCGGCTACGTATTCGAAGGCTATGACGATTTCGGCCGCTTCCGCTTGCAGGAATCTCTGGAATATCCCGACCAACTCATCAAGAAAAACTCGGATACGCCTGCTCTACTAAGCGATACTCGAGACATCTATAAGACGCTATTGGTCAATTCGAAGGGTGTCCTCAAAGGCTCAGGAGACGAGACGTTGGATGGAGAAGTAAAGGATGCGATTGACCTAACGGAACGCTTGGCAAAATCGCAACGGGTCCGCCAGTCGATCATCCGCCATGCCTTCCGATATTTCATGGGCCGCAACGAATTCCTTTCCGATTCAAAAACCTTGATTGATGCCGAAAAAGCATATATAGATCACGGCGGTAGCTTTGATGCCGTAATTGTTTCACTCCTGACTTCCGATTCCTTTATTTACCGCAAAACCATAGAAAACTAAAGCAATGTTCAGCAGAAGAAATTTCCTAAAATCGTCGGTGTTTGGTGCTGGTGCCATGGCATTAGCTCCATCCTTTCATCAGTTGTTCGCGGCGCAAAACATCAACGGCATTCCCAAGCGCTTCATTTTCATCCGGAAATCGAGCGGCCTTAACCCTCTAGAAACGGCTCCGCTCAATTTTTCAGCGAAGGATAAAGCGCTCGACGAGAGCAAACAAGCTTTCGAAGCAGATTTGGACAAACTTGAACTGCCTAAGTGGCTGCGCGGCTTGGACGCACACAAGGAGCACATGACCATCCTGCAGGGGCTCTCGGCCAAGATGAGTGAGAACGTGCACTACTCATTCTCGTCCGTCATGGGCTGTTTCAAATCCAATCGAAACACCCTCAGCGCCATCAAACGGACGACGATCGATTTCGAACTCGCGAAACTATTTCCGTCACCATTCGGACACGTCGAGCTATCATTCGCTGATGGCCGGA
This sequence comes from Akkermansiaceae bacterium, assembly GCA_903878115.1. Classification (GTDB taxonomy): domain Bacteria; phylum Verrucomicrobiota; class Verrucomicrobiia; order Verrucomicrobiales; family Akkermansiaceae; genus UBA956. The sequence continues at coordinate 17,494 of CAIRGO010000125.1, forward strand.
CTGGCATCGTAGCTGGCTATTCCGCCCCTGCACCGCAAACGCGCAATTACTGCTACGCAGATCCCGATACTGCACGTAGCGAACTGTTTAAATCTGTTCTTAATCCAGAAGCCGTGAATTCCGACAATGACATGCTGTCATTCTTGCAGGGTAAAGAAGGCATGAAAGCGAGTGGAATCAAGGGGCATGAAGTGAAACGCCAAGAGCAACAGATCGAATCGATCGATGCGATTCGCGAGCGCAACACGAAACTGATCACGATTTCCGGATCACTTGCGAAGTTCCTGCCCGAACTTGATCCTGTCCATGCCAATGGCGGCGTCGATGCGAGCACACCTGAAAAACAAGCGGCGATGACCGACGTATTGATCGCTGCTTTGAAAGCTGGGTTAACCAACGTCGTGACATACACGATCGATGACTTGGGTACGCCGATTACAGGCCTACCAGGCAATGAAACCGATCGTGTCGGCATTCACCCGCTTGGCCATGATGAAGCTTTCGGCGGTGTGCCAGCGTGGATGACTAGAGAGCAGATTCGCATTAGCCACATGAAACAGGTCAATACGATCGTCGAAAAACTCAAAGCCGTGCCCGAGGGCAATGGTACGATGTTTGACAACACGATGATCATGTATTTCCCAGAAAATGGCGAGACCCACCACGGCATTGGCACCGAGTCCCCTTTTGTGATCTTAGCGGGCAACAACTGCAATCTGAACATCGCCGGCCGCTATATCCGCTTGCCATTCCTCGGCAACGAAGGTCACAAAACATTAGGCAATTGGTACACCACGTTACTCAACGCCCACGGCAATCCGATCGAACACTACGGTGACCTCGACCTAGAAATGGCGCGAAAAAAACTACCGCAAACCGGCGCCATCAAGCAGTTCATGGCCTGATAACGGATCGAATATCAAACGGACTGAGTTTCTCGATTCCAGGGAAAAGGAAGCTCATAATTCAATTCTAATTCTTGCGAAAAATACTTAAATCCAAGGATTGATTTCGTAATTTGTGGCAAACGGCTTCTTTTTGATAATCACCACGAGCATGCCG
>CAIRGO010000126.1 GCA_903878115.1 Akkermansiaceae bacterium
CACCGACCTGTTTTTCGAACAGGCCATGGATTGGATCGATGGAAATCTAGCGGCGAAAAAACCGTTCTTCGCCTTCATCCCGCTCAATGCCGCGCACACGCCGTTGGTCCTGCCGAAAAAATATTACCAGCACTACCTCGGCAAGCCGGGCGTGTCGGAAGACGTGGCGAAATTCTACGGAATGATCGAAAACGTCGATACCAACTTCGGCAAGTTGCTCGCGCTGCTAGACGAACGGGGCGTCGCTAACAACACGCTTGTCATCTACATCGGCAGTGACAACGGCGGCTCCGCACCCGCCTGCAAGATCTTCAACGCCGGAATGCGCGGCAACAAGGGAACGTCCTATCAGGGCGGCACCCGGGTGCCATGCTTTTTCCGCTGGCCCGCCGGTGGCATCCCGGCAGGAATGGAAAGTGATGCGTTAACGGCACACATCGATATTTTCCCCACGCTGGCCAGAATCGCCGGAGCCACCGTTTCCGATGAGGTGAAGAAACAAGTCGAAGGCAGAAATCTGCTGCCATTGCTCAAGAATGCGAAAGCCGAATGGCCCGAGCGCACGCTCGTCCATCACGTCGGTCGCTGGGGCAAGGGCGAATCACCCGAGGGCTCGAAATACAAGGCCTGCGCGATCCAGAACTCGCGCTTCACCCTCGTCAACAACACGGAACTCTACGACCTGAACGCCGACCCTGCTGAAGCGACCAACGTGATCACCGATCATCCCGATGTCGCAGCATCCCTCCGTGCCACCTATGACCAATGGTGGAAGGACGTTCAGCCGCTGCTCGTCAATGAGACCGCCGTCGGTCCGAAGATCAATCCGTTCAAAGCAATGTATTGGAAGAAATTCGGCGGGGGCCCCAGCGAGGCCGAGATGAAGAGAATGGATCCTTCATCCACCAAGATTCCCAACTGAGTCAGGTTCCCATGAAACTCAAAGCCGGCCTCCTCATTCTATCAAAATTCCTTTCCCTCGCTTGCCTCTCGTTGGAGTGCCACGCGGATGACCCTGAAAAGGCATTTCGCAATCCACCGGAATCCGCCAAGCCCGGCGTCTTGTGGATGTGGATGGGAAACAATCTCAGCCAGCAGGGAATCACCCGCGATCTTGAGGCACTCAAGGACGCCGGTTTCAATCGCACGACGATGTTCAGCCTCGCTGATACAACCACTCCCTGGGCGGGTGAAATCGAAAACAGTCCGACACCGGAAATGATTTCATGGACGGCACCGTGGTGGAAGCTGGTCCGTCACGCGGCGATGGAATCCAAGCGGCTTGGCATGGACTTCGGGATGTTCAACGGGCCGGGTTATGAATCGAGTGGCGGACCATGGATCACTCCGGAACTCTCGATGCAGGAAGTCTGTTTCTCACAGATCCCCGCGATCGGTCCGGGCAAGATCGCCTTGAATCTCCCGCAGCCGACGGTCGATCCGCGGGCGGTGCAAGCCTACCCCGTGTTCAATCCCGGAACCGGCAAGGTCGAGAACCCGGAAACCCCGGCCCGCAAGACATTTTACCGGGACATCGCCGTGCTTGCGATGCCTGCCGAAGGCGTGGTGGCGAAGGACCAGGTGATCGATCTGACAGGCAAAACCGAATGGGACGCCCCGGACGGGAAATGGATCATCTATCGGTTCGGGCACACGACGATGGGGACCTTGATGCAACCCGCGCAATGGAAGGCGATCGGGTTGGAATGCGACAAGATGAGTCCC
>CAIRGO010000127.1 GCA_903878115.1 Akkermansiaceae bacterium
GACTAGCAATGGATCTATTGATAGCAACAGCTTCTCCGTGAGCATCGCTGGACTCGTCAGCGGATCTGGCAACCTCACGAAAAATGGGGTTGGAACTCTGACTCTCAGCGGCGTAAATAGTTCCTTTTCTGGTGGACTTACGGTGGCTAATGACACATTGAGCTTAAGCAATGCCGCCGCGGCTGGAACAGGAGTCATCAACATCAACACTGGTGCGGCGACAAATACGACAGTGCAGACGAACGGTGCCATGACGCTCACCAATCCGATCACGGTCACTGCGGGCAGTATTGGCACCAACACCCTCACCAATACCTCTCATGCCACAAACTTTAGTGGTCTGATCACTGCCAACGAAAATTTGACGATCTCCAATTTGGGAAGCGTAGCGAGCGTCACCGTATTTGCAGGCGGAGCCAGTGTGGCAAGCGGCAAAACCATTACGTTGCATACTGAAAACAGTGGTGGTATTATTGCTAACGGCATTATCACAGGTAATGGGAAGGTGGCTACAACGAGTAACAGTTCAGGCGAAATTACAATTTCTGGCGCCAGCAATTACACGGGTGGTTTCACATTGGGAGCAAATGTAACTCACGTTATTTCGACTAGCTCTGCTGGAGCGGACGGCAATCCGACTGATGGGCCCTTTGGCGCGGGAGCTACCGCGGCGATTCTTGGCACGGGTAGCATTCGATCCACTGCCACTGCTGATACTACGATTAAGAACGTGATTACTCTCGCAGGTGATCTTACTGTGCCAGCAATTGCTTCGGAAAAGAGCTTGATTTTTACCGGTCCAGCGACGCTAACTGGTAACAGATTTTTCACTGTTTACATGTCCGACTTGACCAAGAGTCTGGCATTTCTTGGTGCTATCGGTGATGGCGGCAGCGGATATGCATTCAATAAGGATGGCGGCGGAACAATGACCTTCGGTGGTTCTAACACTTATACTGGTGTCACGACTGTTTACTCAGGCACCTTGGAATTTGCCGGTGGTAGTCAGGCATCGCCGATCACGGTGAGTTCGGGTGCTTCGTTAGGTTTCACTTTAGGCTCGCCTACGACCACGACTAAAGACGTGGATATTTCTCTTGGTACGATCAAGATTACTGGCACACCAACGCTCCCCAGCTATGACTTGATTACGAGCTCAGTCAGCATCACAGGCACACCGGTATTAGCGGCAGCGATTCCAGGCTATGAACTCAAAGTGGAAAGCAATATTCTTAAATTGAAACAAGCAGGTTACGCCTCATGGGCGGCTTTCAACGGCGCGAGTGCGAACCTCAGTGACGATCACGACAACGATGGCGTATCCAACGGCATCGAATATTTTATTGGTGGCCCAGCTGGGAACACCACCGGCTTTACTGCTTTGCCTAATGTGGTTAAGGCGCTCGATGGCACGCTCAGTGTTACTTGGACAAAAGCAGCTACTTACACTGGCACCTACGGCACTGACTTTGTAGTGGAAACCTCTTCCTCGCTCACCGGCACATGGACCACCGAGATCGCCGATCCCAACCTAGGGTTCACCGTGACCTTCCCCTCAGCGACTGAAGTGAAATTCACCTTCCCTAGTGGACCTCCCTATAGCGGTAAAAACTTCGCCCGCTTGAAAGTGACTGGACCGTAATTTTTACCATTTCCGCGGCTTTCTTGAGAAAAATCGAGCAGCAGCGCGAGGATGATTTTCTCCAATGATGGGGCAGAATGGAGTCGGATTATTGGGTTATCCGATTCAGGTAGAGAAGTATTAGCCTAGAAGGGAAAATGGAATAATGAATTACAGCCATTTTAACGACGGGTTTAACGGATAAGACGATTACTAACAGTCGAAATTTTCGGCTCACTTAAAAAGTGAATGAGTGATCAGTTCGTTCCTCTTATAAAATCAGTATAATCCGTTAAATCCGTCGTTTCTATTTTCCTACTAAGGATTAGTGGTTTTTTACTTCTCTACCTATGCCTTTGCTTAGTGAGGGTGAGAGGTGTGGATGATTGCGCAATCGTGAGGATGTTTTACATTTGACAAAGCGTTGATTTGTATGACAGTTGCGCTTTGTTATCGAAAGATTACGTTCTCTCATGTTTCGCTGTTCGCATCTATCATTTTTTCTTTTTTCGTTGTGCTTTTCGCTTCAGGCTGAGGTGGATTTTGCCCATGATGTAAGGCCTATTTTGAATGCTAATTGCACCGCGTGTCATGGCGGCGTGAAGGAAGCGGGGGAGATTTCGTTTATCTATCGTGACCAAGCATTGGGCAAAGGCAAGTCTGGCAAAACGGTGATCGTGCCGGGTGATCCTGATGCCTCGGAGATGATCGTGCGTATCACCACCACCGATCAGGATGATGTGATGCCGAAGCCTGAGCACGGTCCTGCGCTGAGTAAGGCGCAGATCGATACGTTACGCCAATGGATTCAAGAAGGGGCAAAATGGGGTGAGCATTGGTCATTCGTCGCGCCAGAAAAATCCCTAAGACCTGCGGTTAAAAAAACCGATTGGCCGCGTCAACCGATCGATCATTTTATCTTGGCGCGTTTAGAAGCAGAAAAACTTCAGCCCAGTGCTGAAACCGCTCCGGCCTTGTGGTTGCGTCGTGCTTCACTGGATCTTACGGGCTTGCCGCCGAGTGTGGAAGAGTTAGATGCGTTCCAAAAAAATGCAGCGATTGATCTCTCAGCGGCGATGGCCAAAGAAACTGATCGTTTGCTGGCATCGCCGCATTTTGGCGAGCGCTGGGCCTCGGTGTGGTTAGATCTGGCGCGCTATGCAGACTCTGAGGGCTTTGCCACTGATCGTCGTCGTGATGTTTGGAAATTCCGCGACTGGGTGATCGATGCCTTCAATCGCGATCTGCCCTACGACCAGTTTACCATCGATCAACTCGCCGGAGATCAGATTCCGAATGCCACACTGGATCAGAAAATTGCCACTACGTTTCAACGGCTATCGCAGTCGAATGATGAGGGCGGCACCGATGATGAAGAGTTCCGCGTGGCCGCCGTCATTGATAGGATCAGCACCACATGGGAAGTTTGGCAGGGTCTTACGTTTGGTTGCGTGCAGTGCCACTCGCACCCGTATGAACCGATCAAGCACGAGGAGTTTTACCAATTCATGGAATTTTTCAATCAAGCTGTTGATGCTGATCTGAGCGAAAACCTCCCGAAACTTACCGTTCCGTTAGATCATGCGCAGTATGCTGAGGCAAATGCATTACAAAATCAAATCAGACAAGCTGAGGAAGAGTTGCACGATTTCCGATTAGCCTTCGATAGCCAAACCACATGGCACTCCACTCAGGGAATGACGGCCACGGCGGAGAAGGCCAAACTTAGCATTGTAAAAGTCAACGGGGTAGAAGAATACCAGAGTGACGCGAATGTGGCGGCGGGCGCGCTCTATCAGTTTACTTTTCCTACGGATCTTACGACGATCACCGCGCTGCGGGTGGAGTTTTTGCCGCTCGATGAGAAAAAGGCCAGTCATACGCCAGAGTGGGGCGCGGAGTTGAAGAAAATCGCGCTTGAAATCGTTGATGAAACAGGAAAAACCACACCTGTGGCACTGCAGGAAGTCATTGCCGATGAAGCGCATCCTCTGTTTGATCCGAATGGTTCGATTCTCGGGAAAGATAAAGGTTGGGGCACTTATTCGAAAAGCTTCGGTCCTCGACATGCTACAATTGTGCTGGCGCACCCGCTAACGATGCCAGCACAAACAAAATTGCGCGTCTCCATGAGAAATGGCGGCATGCTTTTGGCGAGTTTTCCGATGGCTTCTAAGCGTGGTAGAATTTCATATACAGACCAGTCGGTATGGATAATGAGTCGGGCCGATGCGAAAGTCATCGAACTGCAAAAATTGCTCGTTGATTGTCGCGCCAAACTCAATGCGATTCCGAGCACCACCATCCCTGTGATGGAGGAACGTGACCCGGCATTTCCTCGTGGCACTCATGTCTTCATGAGGGGAAATTGGTTGGATAAAGGTGAAAAAATTTCCGTTGCCAGCACGCCCAAGATTTTTCCACCTTTGCATGCTGCGAATGCGGCTCATACGACTCGATTGGACTTAGCAAAATGGATCGCTGCGCCCACCAATCCACTCACATCACGCGTGGCGGTGAACCGTTTTTGGCTGGAGCTGTTTGGCACCGGGATCGTGCCGACACCAGAAGATTTTGGCTCGTCCGGAGAAAGGCCAACCCATCCAGAATTATTGGATACACTCGCGGTGCGATTTTCTACCGACATGAAATGGAGTGTCAAAACGTTGCTGAAAGAAATGGTTACCAGCGCTACTTATCGTCAATCGTCGCTCACCACGCCCGAATTAGAAGAGCGCGATCGAGGTAATCGACTTTTGGCGCGCGGTCCGCGGCAGCGCCTGACGGCGGAAATGACCCGCGATCAATCGCTCGCTGTTTCAGGTCTGCTCAGCACGCAATTCGGAGGTCCGCCTGCCTTTCCGCCGATTCCTGATGGGGTCTGGAAACCATTCAATGGTGAGCCTTGGAAAACAGCCGCTCCGGGCATGCCGGAACGCTACCGTCGTGCGATTTATACGTATATGAAACGTAGTGTGCCGTATCCATTATTTGCTACTTTTGATGCTCCATCGCGCGAGGTCGCATCGAAGCGTCGACTGGTTTCCAATACCCCGTTGCAGGCACTAGCGATTCTGAATGACCCCGCCTTCCAAGAGGCCGCTGCTGGTCTGGCTAAACGGATGAGCACGAGCAATCCGACGAGCGTGGACGAACAAATATCTTTTGGGTATCGCGCTGTCACATCGTGTGCAATCACTGCGGATCGACTCGCTGAACTGCGCTCGCTTTACCGCCAATTGATCGAGGACTATACTGCTGATCCAGCGAGTATGAAAGGCCTTGCTGATACGGCTGATCAGGCGGCATTGGCGATTGTTGCGTCGGTCATTCTAAACCTGGACGAAGCGATGACCCGCTAAGCATTTTTTCCATGAATACACACCAATACATCGAGCAAGAGCAACTGCGCCATCTCACGCGTCGGCATTTCCTCAAGGATTGCAGCATCGGTCTGAGTTCGCTGTATCTAGCTCAACAAGGATTTGCCGCTGGGGTAGGGAAATATAAAATCCAGCACGACATTGCTAATCCACTAGGGACCTTAGCACCAGCGATTGCGCCGAAAGTGAAACGCGTGATTCACCTGCACATGGCTGGTGCACCGAGTCAACTGGAGTTATTTGACTACAAGCCATTGTTGGCAAAATACAATGGCAAAGACTGCCCGCGTGAATACTTAGAAGGTCAGCGTTTTGCGTTCATTCAAGGAGTGCCACGGATGTTAGGTCCGCAATTTCCCTTCAAGCAACACGGACAATCTGGAGCGTGGATTTCTGACCGCTTGCCCGGATTGCAGCCGCATGCTGATAAAATTTGCTTCGTCAAAACGATGCAGACCGATCAGTTCAATCACGGTCCTGCGAAATTACTGTTACACACTGGCAATCAGAATCTTGGTTACCCTTCGGTCGGTTCGTGGGTCACTTGGGGATTGGGATCGGAAAATCAAAACTTGCCTGGTTTTATGGTGCTGATCTCCGGTGGACGTCCACCACGCGGCGGCGCGGCATTGTGGACCAATGGCTTTTTGCCCTCCGTCTATCAAGGTGTACAGTGCCGATCCGGCGGCGATCCCGTGTTAAATGCAGCCAATCCACCCGGGGTGACGCGGGATGTTCGTCGCACTGCGTTGGATGCTCTCAATCGTCTCAATACCCGCACGCACGAGGAATTTGGCGATCCTGAAACCATCACCCGCATTGCTCAATACGAAATGGCCTACCGCATGCAGATGTCGGTTCCTGAGGTGATGACCATCAACGATGAACCCGCTCACATTCAGGAAATGTATGGCGCACAACCTGGGAAAACATCGTTCGCGAACAACTGCTTGCTCGCCCGACGTTTAGCCGAAAATGGTGTGCGTTTTATTCAACTCTTCGATTGGGGATGGGACACCCACGGCTCTAACGCAGGGGAATCGATCACAGATGGTTTTGTCAAAAAATGTCGTGATATCGACAAGCCGATCGGAGCGCTGCTCACCGACCTAGAACAGCGCGGCATGTTAGAAGATACACTAGTGGTGTGGGGTGGCGAGTTTGGCCGAACTTCGATGCAAGAGAACCGTGGCGGCGGCGCCGCCAATGCCTTTGTCGGACGCGATCACAATCCAAATGCCTTCACCTTCTGGATGGCCGGAGCCGGCGTGAAGCCAGGCATCAGCTACGGTGAGACCGATGACATGGGCTATCGTGTCGCAACCGATCCCGTTCACGTGCGGGATTTCCACGCAACGTTATTGCATCTATTCGGCTTCGATCACCACAAATTATCCTTCCCCTTCCAAGGGCTCGACCAAAAACTCACTGGCGTAAAGCCATCGAAAGTGGTGAAAGGAATTCTTGCTTAAAGAATAGGAAGGCATTTTTTACCGCTAAGAGTAATAAGAGTGCGATGGTTTGAGGAAGAAATGTTTCACGACGGATTCAACGGATTAAAGACAAGATTTTTAAAAGTAGCTTCGACTTCAGTCGAATCAAAAATGCAGCGTAGGCAGGATTAACACGGGCAGGAGCGAGATTTGTGTTTTTTGTTGGCCTCACACGAAGCCTCGAAGCATTGATTTTTTGGACGAAATTTCAGTATTTTTGATCTTCTTCATCCCGCGGGATGATCCTTGAATAGCCGTAGGAGAATTCTACGGTCGATATGACAACAACTCTTCTACTCCCTAGGAGTGGTCCAAGACCCGAGCACGAAGTAAAGCTGAAGGCGTTGATTCATTTTTCCGCAATGCTTTCGCAACATCGGGCTTCGACTACGGCGTAGTTGCATTTTTCGTTCACCCATTTCCACGGGATAAATCCCGCGGCTATGATCGGGTCATCCACTACGGGATGAAAACTCTATTGATCATGCAAAAGAATGATTTTTGCGGCTCGTTAAGATGGAAAACACGTTTTTTCAATATATACCACCAAAAACAACCGAAAACCTACCCATAAAAAGGGATGTTTTTTATTTAAAATAAATATTGCATTTATTACTATTTGTAATAAAAGTGGCCCGAAATCTGAACCCGCAGTGCTACCCAGATCGCTAAGTATCAACACAAAACCTAACAATTTCAATAATCCCAGCCTCAGCAAACTATTATGAAACCACGCATTTTATCCCCCGCCCGTCTTTCTTTCCCGCTCGCCTCTGCACTTGCAGCGCTCCTCGCAGTATCTTTCTCGAGCGCTCAGACCACCTACACGTGGGACAGCTCCAACGTGACCGGCACGCCCGCTGCCAATCTCGACTGGTTCACCGGCGGTTCCAACCCGCTAGGTCTCTGGACCGGTCCCGTCGTTCCGGTCAGCAGCAACCTCAACACCATCCGTTTTTTCGCAGATACCACCACCTCGCTGCCGAACACGGCGGTTCCGTCCACCCAGACGGCCAATCTCAACA
>CAIRGO010000128.1 GCA_903878115.1 Akkermansiaceae bacterium
CTGCACGAGTCACAACAATGGCCGTCGTCGTTGAAACTCCAGTGTTTGTTGCAACAACATTGATGGTGTTGGAACCTGTCGCCAATGAAATTGCACTAGACGCAACACCCGACGACGCAACACTGCCACCAATTGTCAGCGTTGTTGAGGAATGTCCTCGAGTCGCCGTCACCTTGATTGATGTCGTGAGGTAAGGAACAGATACGGCATAGGAAAAAACTCCCGCCGAAAATGACGGACTGAGAGTGCCAGTAGAAACAGAAAGCGACGACAATGTTGTATCGGTAATCAGCGACGTGGCAATTGAGTTTGCGCTCGTCGTGCCGAAAAAGTTAGATGATGTCTCAACAACGCGCACATAACCAACGACGCCAATGACGTAGGTTCCGCCAATCTCTCCGCTGATATCAGTCCACGTTGAATTGTTTGTCGACACCTGCCATCTAAATGACTTTGATGTTGCACCGTTCCACGTTCCTGTGGTGGCAGTCAACGTGCTTCCTACTCGTGCAGTGCCCGAGATCGTAGGGACTGCAGAATTGGTTGGCGCTACCGCACCAGGAGAGCGTCGATTTCCACCTTGAGTACTTCCCGATTGCAGACCGCGCAACGTGCCGATGTAGCTCGAACCGCCGCCGCCACCAGAGTTGTTTCCTGCACCGCCGCCGCCGAAGTAGCCGCCACCACCTCCGCCACCTTCAGACGCAGTGCCGGTGTTCTTGCCAGCTGGTCCTCCTTCGTACTGAATACCGTCGTAACCGTCTTCACCTAAACCGCCTGCGCCACCAGCGACTTGGGTTCCACCGGTTCCGCGGCTACCAGACTCTCCATCTTGACCCGACGTTCCGCCTCCTGCACCGCCGTGACCCAACCAATATCCGCCGCCGCCACCGCCACCGGCAGTGACGATGTCGTCTACCCCGCTAGCGGTGCGCAATGCGGTACGGCCACCACCTGAGGCCCAAGAACAATCCCACGGACTTCCGCCATATCCGGCTGCACCTCCGCCAAAGCTGTAATTTCTGCGTTGAGTAAGCGTCAGATTCTCAGGAGCATCAGAGGTGCACATGTAGCGACCACCGCCGCCGACAATGGCGTTATATGTAGTCCCTGGCGTCACAGTGAGTACGCCGGTTGCATAACCACCGCCACCGCCATCACCGCCTTGCGATCCCCCGCGATTCTGTAAACCCGCTCCTCCACCAGCACCAATGAGATGAAGTGTGATCGAAGTAACCCCTGCAGGGACAGTCCAGTTTTGAATCGCTCCGGTGTGAACAAGGATGTCGGTGCCACCTGAATACTGAATGATCAGGCACCCGTTTCCGCCGTTTGAAATCGACCGATCGGTGCTCGAAGTTAATAGCCCGCCGTAACCAGTCCCATCGGGACACGATGCGAGGGCGTGAGCAGGTTCACCTCTCATCACCATTTGAGGAAGTGCTGCCAACAGCATGAGGCCCACCATGACGAGGGACTTGGCACGCAAGCGAGTGAGATAAACGCGAGTCGCTTCCATGCGCTTACCCTAAGGCAAGAACGTCTGGTTCACAGAGGTTCGGCACCAAGAACAGCGACGATGGTGGTCACGCCTCTCAGCCCATTCGAGGGTCTGCGGCAGAGTCCTGGCCTAACACATAGGCGTCAAAACTTAGAAGCAGGTCTCCGAGCCAAACAACATAAGAAATGGCGGGAGATCTCCCATCTCCACTATTAGAAATCATGCGCTCGGCGTCTACCTTGATTGGCATGAGGCCGAACATTTCTCACCCGTCTTACGACGGCGATCTATATACCGATGAGGCTCTCCTCGATCCGTATGAGCATTACCGAACCTTGCGAGATCTGGGTCCCGCTGTCTGGCTTACTGCTCACGATGTTTACGCAGTAACTCGCTACGAGGACGTGCGTGCAGTCTTGTCTGATCCGGAGACGTTCTGCTCCGGGCAAGGGGTCGGTCTCAATGACCTCGTCAACCAAGCGGGCCAGGGCTCCACCCTCATGAGCGATGGTGCAGAACATGATCGCATCCGGTCGGTGACCGGCAGTGCTCTGACCACAAAGGCCGTCTCTGCATTGAGGCCTGACGGTCACATCAGGGCCGAGGAAATGGTCGATCGACTTCTTCAGCAGTTGACGTTTGATGCCGTACCCGATCTGGCAGAAGTACTTCCCACCGAATGGGTGCCCGACTTGCTGGGTTGGCCCGAACAGGGACGAGCCGACTTGTTGAAATGGGGAGCAGCCAACTTTGATGTGCTTGGCCCGTTGAATCAACGAGCCATCGATGCCACGGAGTTCGCTATTGAGGGAGTGAATTTCGCCGCCTGGGTCGCGTCAGAAGAATTGCCGGAGGGTTCGATGGCCGCAGGAATATTGGAAGCGGCCGCATCCGGCGTGCTTCGGCCTGAGGAGTGCCCAATCGTGCTCTGCGATTATCTTTTCCCATCGCTCGACACAACGGTCAGCGGACTCGGTGCTGCGATCTGGCTGTTTGCTACCCATCCCGACCAATGGGATCTCTTTCGCAGCGATCCAGGTCGAGCTAGACAAGCATTCGACGAGGTGCTCCGTTTGGAGACGCCAGTCACGGGATTC
>CAIRGO010000129.1 GCA_903878115.1 Akkermansiaceae bacterium
ACTGAGAGAGGTAGCTACGTGCGTAGGTGGAGCTGGAAAAAACAGAGTAATCGTCGTTTTCTAATGCTGTAAGAACGGATCGGGGAATGCGAGTTTGGTGCGTGGCGTCTTCGAACGTCAATTCACGCGATTCTCGCGCTGTCTGTAACGTTTGACCAATTTGAAGAAAATCATCCATGAGGTGAGAGTGCAAAAGATAATAATCTAGCTAGCGAATATTGCAAGAAAAGCGCGAGAAAGTTTTGACGCAGGGGTGGGGGATTGTGTTAGCATGTCACCGTGATGGCAGAATCGAAGGAAACTTTGGGAAGATCAGTATTGTTCGTTTGCACGGGAAATACTTGTCGTAGTCCGATGGCAGAAGCGCTATTTCGTCACGCGTTGGCGGGACAGCAAGGCTGGTCGATCAAGTCGGCGGGTGTTGCCGCAAGTGTTGGTAGCAAAGCAAGCCACGATACGCTGAAAGTATTGGAAGCACGGGGCATTACGTTTGCTGATTTTCGCAGTCAGCAAGTAGATGAAATCTTGTTGCGCGATGCCGATGCAGTTTTTGCGATGACAGAAAGTCATTTGTGTTACTTAGAGGAAGATTTCCCCGAGTTTGCGGATAAATTTTATCTCGTGTGTGATTTCGTTGATTTGCCCGGAAAGGGGGTCGGGTGTGATGTGCCGGATCCGATTGGGATGGGCGGGAAAGCATACGAACAAGTGGCGAAAGTAATCGAAAAAGCGATCCCGGGCATCTTGTTATTTTTAGGGGTGGAGAAAAAAAGCTGACGATTTTGTCGCTTCGTGTGCAATTCGTAGTTGAAAAACCACCAATAGCAGTGCATTGGTGTGGCGCCCATTGCGGCAATCAATCAAATGAGCGAAAATAACGTGCGCATAGCAGTAGGAGCCGATCACGGCGGAGTGGATATCAAAGATGCAGTTGTGCTAGCACTGCGCGCCAAAGGTTACTCGGTGGAGGACTATGGTACTCATGCTCATGAATCGGTCAATTATGCTGATTACGGCAATCTTGTGGCCATCGGTGTGGCCGACGGGAGTTTTGATTATGGCATTCTCTGCTGCACTTCAGGTGTGGGGATGAGCATCACAGCGAATCGTCATCGCGGAGTGCGTGCTGCTAATGTGCGCACGGTTGTAGAAGCCTCTACGACTCGCGAACACAACGACGCCAACGTGCTTTGCCTCGGTGCGAGTAGTGTGGATGCCGCTACTGCAGTGGCGATGGCAGAAACATTTGTGGTGACGGCATTTGCCAATGGTCGCCATTCCTGTCGTGTTGCTGCTAGCTCGGGAAGCCGTATCGAAGTCACTGACCCAGCTGTCTATGCTCCGATCCGCGCTGAGGAAAAACGTCAGCGCAATAATATCGAGCTGATCGCCTCAGAAAACTTCGCTTCGCCATCTGTCATGGAAGCGCAGGGATCGGTACTCACCAATAAATATGCAGAAGGCTACCCCGGTCGGCGTTGGTACGGTGGCTGTGATAACGTCGATGTGATTGAGCAGCTTGCCATCGATCGACTCAAAACACTCTTTGGCGCTGAGCATGCCAACGTGCAACCGCATTCGGGATCGCAAGCAAACACCGCAGTATATTTTTCGGTGTTAAAACCAGGGGATCGCATCTTGACAATGGATTTGGCCCACGGTGGTCACTTGACTCATGGACACAAAGCGAATTTCTCGGGGAAATTTTACGATGTCGTTCACTACGGAGTGAGCAAAGAAGATGAGCGCATCGACTATGATCAGTTGGAAAAAATGGCCCACGAAGTGAAGCCCGCACTGATCACTTGCGGTGCTAGTGCTTATTCTCGCGAAATCGATTTTGAGCGCATGGGACGCATTGCTCGGGAAGTGGGAGCCTATCTGTTTGTTGACATGGCGCACATCGCTGGATTGGTGGCAGGTGGTGTTCATCCTAGTCCTGTGCCCTATGCTGACTTTGTAACGTCCACCACTCACAAATCCTTGCGCGGTCCTCGCGGAGGGATCATTTTATGCAAAGAAGAATTTGCAAAAAAAATCGATGCGCAAGTATTTCCCGGTATCCAGGGAGGTCCGCTGATGCATGTAATCGCTGCGAAGGCGATTTGCTTTGGTGAAGCTCTCAAACCCGAGTTCAAAGGATACCAACAGCAAATTGTCAAGAATGCGCAGACCATGGCGGCGCGTCTCACACAGCATGGCTTCCGCATTGTTTCAGGGGGTACGGACAATCACGTGATGTTGGTTGACCTGCGCTCCAAGAATCTCAACGGCACGCTCGTTTCTCACGCTCTCGATGAAGCAGGAATCACTGTGAATAAAAATTCCATTCCCTTCGATACGGGCACTCCAATGAAGCCCAGCGGCATTCGCATTGGCACTCCAGCTGTCACCACGCGTGGCATGAAAGAGGCTGATATTTCGGTGGTGGCGGACTTCATCAACGAGGCACTTTTAACACCTGAAGACGAAGCAAAACTTCATGCCATTCGCGATCGCGTATTTGCCTTCAATCGCGCTTTTCCGATGCCTTGGTAATCACTCGATCACGACTCGATCACCGAGCTGCGTAAGTCCAAAAAGTTTTTGTGCATTGCCGGCAGGAACACGAATACATCCGTGTGATGCGGCATAACCTGGCACTACACCTTGATGGAATCCAAAGTCGCTACAACTCAGTCGCTGGAAGCAGGGCATAGAAGCACTATCATAAATTGTTGAGTGCCATTCCTTGTGTTTGTTGGTGATTACATAAGTGCCTGTAGGTGTATCAAATCCTTTTTTGCCGCTGGAAATTTTTGTCGTATAAATGATTTCTCCTGTTGCGGAAAACAGCTTGGCTTTTTGTTCTTTTAACGAAACTACAATTTTTCTATCTTCCACTAACGGATCTTTGCCCATCAGCAGACGCATCATAGGCACGTCGCTTTTTCGCGAGGCAAAGTTCAACGGCCAGGTTTTATTGACCGCGGTCCATACGTTTATTTTTGCACCATGATCTAACAATAATTTTGTAATTTCTAACGACCCTGAATCTGCTGCGAGCATCAGCGGGGTGATATTGCGATCTTTGCGGAGGTAAAACTTCATGCCATTGCCATCAATAAATGAGAGGAAAATGTCGTTGGCTGCGGTTTCTAATTTCTGATTCGTGTCGGCTCCTTTATCTAACAAAATCTTCACCATCTCCTTTTTCTTATTAGCGATCGCGCAGGCGAGTGGGGTTTGATTTTCTATGCCTTTATGATCGATTGTGGCACCATTATCTAACAAATACTGTAACACGGCAGGATTATTGCTGCGGATCGCAACGTTGATTGGTATGTCTTGAGTTGGTGCAAACAAGGCATTCACATCGCAGCCGTACTTGTGAAGAAGTTGTGTGGCGATTAAATCTCCCTTTGCGCAAGCAAGGTGCAGAGCGTCTTGCTGCAGAGGTTGTTTTTTGAGCAGTATCTCCATCACCGCATGATCGCTTTTCGCTATTGCTGCGCTGAGCAATGTTTGTTGTTTGTCATTGCTTTTATCGGTCTTGATTCCAGCATCCAAGATTGTTGTAAGAGTTTTGATATCGCTGCGTTCTACGGCTTGCCAAAGACGTGTATCCCATCCGCCGAGGCCAACGTCAGCACCCAGTTGGATAAGTTTTTGAAATTGCGTCACATCGCCATTGGCGAGTGAGATATCGACAGCCATTTGCCCATTGGCATTCACAGCGTTGAGATCTGCGCCTTTTTTGACGAGCATAGGAATCATGTCAGACCAGCCTTGTGCGAGGCAACGAATCACAATGGGAGTTTCTTGAGATGGTTCTTTGCTGAATTTTCCTGGGTCGGCACCTTTTTCTAACAATAGC
Organism: Akkermansiaceae bacterium; assembly: GCA_903878115.1. Classification (GTDB taxonomy): domain Bacteria; phylum Verrucomicrobiota; class Verrucomicrobiia; order Verrucomicrobiales; family Akkermansiaceae; genus UBA956. The sequence continues at coordinate 3,857 of CAIRGO010000129.1, forward strand.
AGCGCCAGTGCACGTTGCTTTTTATCAATCGCGCAGGCGAGGGGAGATAGCCCAGTTCGGTCAGTGAGGTGAGGATCAGCTCCATGATCAAGAAGTTCTCTGGCAATAACATAGCGCCCATTTTTCATGCACCACAAGAGCAGCGGTTCGCTATTTGATGTTTCAACATTGGCTTTTACATTAGGATTTGCATTGCGAGCTAGTAATGCTTTTGCCGCGGGGATATCAGCTTTTTGTGCGGCGGTAGCGAGGGGACTTGATAAATCAAAATTGATAGCGTTGGCATTGGCTCCGGCGTTGAGCAGTCTTATTGCACTTCCGTAGTCACCTTGGCTAATGGCTATCAGCAGGGGTGTGCGACCTTGTGCATTGCATTGATCTGGAAAAACGGCACACGTGAGTAGCTGATCTAAGCTTGATGCATCATTGCGTTCTACAGCGCGCGCGACTTGTTCGGCTGCTAGAGCGATGCCTTTTTTTTGCAATGCTTGATGAGCGCGGGAACGTTCATCGCTGCATGATACGAGCATGAAGCAGACAGTGATTATCCAGCAATTAGCAGCATGAAACACGGAATTGATTTATCAAAAACTTCAGTTAATGAAAAGATTAATCATGTGACAACTCGTCAAAAAAAACACCCGCTAAGATAGATCTCGGCGGGTGTTTAACCAATAAGGCTATGAAACTTATGGCAGATTGGTATTGCCCATGAGATAACGATCACATTCGCGAGCGGCACCGCGCCCTTCGTTGAAGGCCCAGACGACTAGGCTTTGACCACGACGACAGTCGCCTGCCGCAAAAACACCAGGGAGATTGGTGGTGTATTTTTCGTGCTGAGCGGAAATGTTAGAGCGGGCATCGCGATCGAGACTCAGAGAATCTAGCAGTGGTTGCTCAGGTCCAAGGAAACCCATGGCAAGTAGCACGAGTTCGGCAGGCATAATTTTTTCACTGCCCGGAATATTTTTAGGAACAAATTGACCATTTTCATTTTTGCTCCATTCCACTTGCACTGTGTGAACTGCTTTGACTTGGCCATTTTCATCGCCTTCAAAATGCGTAGCAGTGGTGGTATAAATCCGTGGGTCGTGACCAAACTTTGCTGCAGCTTCTTCTTGTCCGTAGTCAACTTTATAAGTCTTTGGCCACTCAGGCCATGGGTTATCCGCTTGGCGGGTGAGTGCTGGTTTAGGGAGAAATTCTAACTGGCAAACGCTAACGCAGCCGTGACGCAGGGAAGTGCCCACGCAGTCGGTGCCGGTATCGCCACCGCCGATAATTACGACATTTTTATTCTTAGCGCTGATGAAATTTTCACGTGGTCCACCATCGAGCACAGCTTGTGTATTGGCTGTGAGAAACTCCATCGCGACGTGAATGCCTTTGAGCTCACGACCAGGTATTGTTAGGTCGCGTGGTTTTGTAGCACCCGTGCAAACTACCACGGAATCAAAATCCTTGAGCAATTGTTCCGTGCTGAGATCTGTGCCGATATTGGTGTTGCAGACGAACTTGATGCCTTCATCTTCAAGCAAACTAATGCGGCGTAGCACGACCTCATTTTTATCAAGCTTCATGTTAGGAATGCCATACATGAGCAAACCTCCTGGGCGGTCGGCGCGTTCAAAAACGGTAACAGTATGGCCGGCGCTGTTCAGCTGCGCTGCTGCAGACAGTCCTGCAGGTCCTGAGCCGATAATAGCCACTTTTTTCCCTGTGCGGCGTGCAGGAGGATTTGGCACGACCCAGCCTTCATCCCATCCTTTGTCGATGATCGAAACTTCAATATTTTTGATTGTTACTGGCGGGTTGTTCATGCCAAGTACACACGATCCCTCGCAAGGAGCAGGGCAGACTCGGCCGGTGAATTCAGGAAAGTTATTGGTTTTATGAAGTCGATCTAGCGCATCACGCCAGAGACCGCGGTAGATCAAATCGTTCCATTCAGGAATCAAATTGTTGATCGGGCAACCGCTGGCCATGCCGCTAATCATTGTGCCGGTATGGCAAAATGGTACGCCGCAGTCCATGCAGCGTGATCCTTGCGTGCGGAGTTTATCTTCCGGCATGTGAAGGTGAATTTCCTTCCAGTCGGAAAGACGTTCGATTGGCGAGCGATCAGCGGGAAGCTCGCGAGTGTATTCCATGAATCCAGTTGGTTTTCCCATAGTATATTGATGTTAAAAGGCAGATAGTGAATATTGTGAGCATGACGGGCGATCAACCACCACCGACGCGGGCGGCATCGCGGGTGTTGGCTTCGAATGCGGCTGCGAGGGCCTCGTCGCCGCTGAGACCATCTGCTTCAGCTTTGGCGATGGCTTGCAATACGCGTTTGTAATCACGTGGCATGACTTTGACAAATTTCGGCAAATAAGTTTTCCAATCGGCGAGAATTTTGTGCGCTTTCTGACTCATGGTCATGTCAGCGTGTTTTTGGATTAGAGCACGCACAATTTCTGATTCATCATCGTCATTGATTTTTTCCAAATCTACCATCGATTTGTTGCAGCGAGTGGCAAAGTCCCCAGCTTCATCGAGAATGTAAGCTTCGCCTCCGCTCATGCCTGCGGCGAAATTTCGGCCTGTAAGTCCTAACACGATGACTTTTCCACCGGTCATGTATTCGCATCCGTGGTCGCCGATTCCTTCAACTACTGTGTGCACGCCAGAGTTCCGCACCGCAAAACGCTCGCCTGCTACACCGCGGACGAATAGTTCGCCACTGGTGGCTCCATAAAGAGCGACGTTGCCAATGATGATGTTGTCCTCGGCAGGGAAGGTGGCTTTCGCATCTGGGTAGATGGCGATGCGACCGCCGCTGAGACCTTTGCCGACATAGTCGTTCGCATCTCCTTCTACTTCGATGGTGATTCCTTTCGGAATGAAAGCACCGATGCTTTGTCCGGCAGAGCCGCGGAATTGCAGATGGATCGAGTCTTCTGGCAAGCCATTCCAATGGAGTTTGGTGATTTCATTACCTAGGATGGTTCCTACCACACGATCGGTGTTTTTGATTGGTAATTTGAGATGAACTTTTTCTCCGTTTTCGATCGCTGGTTTGCATAGATCCCACAATGTTGTGAGGTCCATGGATTTTTCCAATCCGTGATCTTGAACGTCGGTGCAATAGCGACCTACTTCTGGACCCATCGGTGGAGAGTAGAGGATTTTCGATAGATCGATCCCTTTTGCTTTCCAGTGGTCGACAGCATGTTTCGGCTCCAAGATATCTGTGCGACCAACCATCTCGGTGATTTTGCGGAAACCTAATTCCGCCATGAGTTCACGAACTTCTTGCGCGATGAATTTCATGAAATTTACCGCGTGATCTGGATCGCCAGTGAATTTTTTGCGCAATTCAGGGTCTTGAGTGGCAACACCGACAGGGCAAGTATTGAGGTGGCAAACACGCATCATAATGCAGCCGAGGCTGACTAGTGGGGCCGTGGCAAAGCCAAATTCTTCGGCACCGAGCAATGCTGCGATCACCACATCGCGTCCAGTCTTGAGCTGTCCATCGGTTTCAACAGCGATCCGTGAGCGCAGTTTATTCAAAACCAGCGTCTGATGTGTTTCCGCTAATCCCAATTCCCAGGGCAAACCTGCATGCTTGATCGAAGTTTGCGGCGATGCACCAGTGCCTCCGTCAAAACCTGAAATCAATACTACATCGGCATGAGCTTTGGCAACGCCAGCAGCGATGGTTCCTACACCGACTTCGCTTACCAATTTCACACTAACTCGAGCGGCACGATTGGCATTTTTCAAGTCGTGAATTAGTTCAGCAAGGTCTTCGATTGAGTAAATATCGTGATGCGGCGGCGGAGAAATAAGCCCAACGCCTGGAGTCGAATGTCTCGTTTTGGCAATCCATGGATAAACTTTTCCGCCAGGAAGTTGTCCGCCTTCACCGGGTTTTGCCCCTTGTGCGAGTTTGATCTGGAGTTCTCGAGCTTGCGTTAGATACAAACTGGTAACGCCGAATCGTCCGGAAGCTACTTGTTTGATAGCGCTATTTTTTGAATCACCTTTTTCATTCGTCCAAGTATAACGTGCTGGGTCTTCGCCACCTTCGCCGGTGTTGGATTTGCCGCCCACGCGGTTCATAGCAATCGCAAGTGCTTCATGCGCTTCTCCAGAAATCGATCCATAGCTCATCGCGCCCGATTTGAAGCGTTTGATGATTTCCTCCACGGAATCTACTTCTTCAATCGGAATGGATTTTTGCGTTTTGAATTCTAACAATCCACGCAAGGTGAAATGCTGCTTCGTTTGCTCATTTACCAGACCCGAATAGGTTTTGAAGGTTTTGTAGTTGCCGCTGCGGACAGCGCTTTGCAGCGAGTGAATCACTTGCGGGCTGAAAAGATGAGCTTCACCTTCGGAGCGCCATTGGTATTCACCACCTACTTCAAGAGGTTCTGTACGACCGGATCGATCTGAGTAGGCACGTGTGTGACGCTCAATCGCCTCGATGGCAATTGCTTCAAGATCAGATCCTTCAATGCGACTTGCTGTGCCTGTAAAGTATTTCGTTACCAGCGTTTGTTGCAGGCCAACACATTCGAAAATCTGAGCTCCGAGATAGCTTTGAATCGTGGAAATACCAATTTTCGAGGCTACTTTCACGATACCCTTGGTGGCAGATTTGATGAAATTTTTGCAAGCGGTGTAATGGTCAACACCCACCAGCAAGCCTTGGCGAATCATATCGTCCAAAGTTTCAAAAGCGAGGTAGGGGTTGATCGCAGCGCAGCCATAGCCGACAAGGGTGCAGAAATGATGCACTTCCCGTGGTTCGCCAGATTCGAGGACTAATCCAACCTGAGTGCGTTTGCCTTTGCGGATCAAATAGTGGTGCAGGCCAGAGACGGCCAGCAGTGCTGGCATCGCTGCATAGTGTTGATCTACGCCGCGGTCGCTGAGAATGATGATGTTCATACCAGCTTCGATTTGCAAACTCGCTTGACGGCAAAGATCATCAAATGCCTCCTCTAGGCCTTTGGAGCCTTTTTCTGGGTCAAACAAAATGGGCAACGTGACCGAGCGGAATTCGCCCTGCGCTACGTGCTTCAATTTCGCCAATTCTTCATTGGAAATAATCGGCGTTTTTAACTCAATCAAATAAGCGCTCTCAGGAGTAGGATTCAGCAGATTGCGCTCCGGTCCGATGGTGGTGACGGATGAGGTCACGATTTCCTCACGAATGCAATCAATCGGAGGATTGGTTACCTGCGCAAACAGTTGTTTGAAATAGTCGTATAAAAGTTTTGATTTGTTTGATAATACCGCAAGTGGAGTATCAACACCCATCGCGCCGGTGGCTTCCACGCCTTCTTTAGCCATCGGCAGTAAAATCTTCCGAAGGTCTTCAAAAGTATAACCGAACGCATGTTGACGGTCGATGATAGTCTCGTGATCCACTCCTGGGACTTCCGGTGCATCATCGACTTCATCTAGCGTGATAAGATTATCATCGAGCCATTGGCGATAGGGTTGCTCCGAAGCGATGCGTTGCTTGATTTCTTCATCAGCAACAATGCGACCTTCCTGCATATCCACCAAGAACATACGCCCTGGTTGGAGGCGTCCTTTACTGGCGATATTTTCAGGAGGAATTGGTAATACACCAGCCTCTGATGCCATAATCACATAGTCATCCTTGGTAACGTAGTAGCGCGAAGGGCGCAGGCCATTGCGGTCGAGAGTGGCGCCGATCATGGTGCCGTCGGTGAATGCTACCGAAGCGGGTCCATCCCACGGTTCCATCAGGCAAGAATGATATTGATAGAAAGCTTTTTTCTCCTCGCTCATCGATTCGTGACCTGACCATGGCTCAGGGATCATCATCATCATCGCATGCGGCAGTGATCGACCACCCATGACCAAAAGTTCGAATACGTTATCAAATTTTGCCGAGTCGGAGCCATCGTCGTTTACGATTGGTTGGATTTTTTTGATGTCGTCTCCAAAAAGCGGGCTCGCTAACAAAGGCTGACGGGCATTCATCCAGTTAACATTGCCACGCAAGGTGTTAATTTCGCCATTATGAGCAATGTAGCGGAAAGGATGCGCCCGTTCCCAACTCGGAAACGTGTTAGTGGAAAAGCGCGAGTGCACTAACGCTAGCGCGGTATCCATATCAGGATCATTGAGATCAAGGTAATATTTCCCCACTTGTTCAGGCATGAGCATGCCTTTATAGATCGCTGTGCGGGAGGAAAGGCTAGAGCAATACCAGAACTTATCAGCGCCCGTGCTGCGGATGCGGAAATAGCTGACTTTTCTGAGGATGAATAGTTTGCGTTCAAAGGTAAGATCATCAGTGCAATTTTCGTCACGTGCGATGAAGACTTGACGCATGAACGGCTCACTGGCGAGCGCTGAATTTCCAAGGCTGGAGTTATCAGTCGGTACGTCGCGCCATCCTAAAACCGTTAAGCCCTCTTCTTTGGCGATTTGAGAAAACATTTCCTCACTCTTTTTCCGCGATTCAGAATCGGGTGATAGGTAAACCATGCCAAGGCCATAACGACCTGCTTCTGGCAGGGTGAATCCTAATGAAGCAGTGGCTTTCTGCAAAAACTTATGCGGCACTTGAATCAAAATCCCGGCACCATCGCCTGTGTTTGTCTCACATCCGCAAGCGCCTCGATGGTCCATATTGACCAAGACAGTCAACGCTTGGTGAATGATTTCATGGGCTCGTTTCCCCTTCATCTGACATACAAAACCGACGCCACAGGCATCGTGTTCAAATTGTGGGTCGTATAATCCTTGTTTTTCAGGTAGTCCGTAATTGCTCATGTCAAGTTGTAGTGGAAAAGAGGGGAGCGAATAAAGGTCTCATTCGACAGAAAATCAAGCTAGTAATTGAAAAACTTTCGTGAAAAAATGTCATGATCTAGCGTTGATTGGCGGAGGTATGTCGAAAAGATCTTTATTTCATAATGATTTTAGCAATAAATATGCCAAGCAGATCAATTTATGATGAGTAACTTTTATTCTTACCAAAATACCTAATTTACTATCATTGACTCAAAAATGATCGTTGTCATTTACCGATTTCTTGGTCATGGTAGAATCATGAACACGCGATTATTGATGCTTACTACGTTTCTTGCATGCTTCACACTTTATGCTCAGGAACAGAATATGCCGCCTGCACTAGCGGGTAATGCGAAGATTTCACCCATGCAGCAATTCTATATCGGAGCGTCACGTGTTGTTTGGAAAAGTGAAAAGGGCGTCACGAATGAGGGTAATTTGCTTAAAAAAGACCGTGGTCAATCACTGTTGCAAGATCCGATCGCACCATGTGTATTAACTGGCACCTCGGGGATTATTCTAGATTTCGGTGTCGAAATTCAAGGTTCAGTTGAAATTTTCACTCCGATGACCAAAGAGAAAAATAACCCCACGCTGCGAATTCGTATGGGGGAGTCCGTCATGGAATGTCTGACCCCAGTTGGCTCTAAGGGCGCTACGAACGATCATGCCATTCGCGATCAAGTCATCACCTTACCATGGTTGGGAAATATCACTGTCGGACGCAGTGGGTTTCGCTTCTGTTTGCTAGAGGCTGCCGATCCCACAAAACCAGTGCAAATATCAGAAGTGCGGGCCATCGCAAGCGTGCGGAACATTCCCTATCTCGGATCATTTCGCTGCAATGATGAAAAATTAAACAAAATATGGGCCACGGGAGCGTGGACAGTTCATGTCAATATGCAAGATTATCTCTGGGATGGAATCAAACGTGATCGACTTGTCTGGATTGGCGATATGCACCCCGAGGTAAGTACGATATCAGTAGTATTTGGCAACAATGAGTGTGTGCCGCGCAGTCTCGATCTTACGCGAGATGTTACGCCAGTTTCTGAATGGATGAATGGCATTAGTAGTTACTCGATGTGGTGGATTCTCATTCATGAACAATGGTATATGAACCAGGGCGATCTCGATTATCTGAAAAAACAACGACCTTACATGCAGGCACTATTGACCAAGCTCTGCGGATTGGTAGGAGCCGATGGCAAAGAAAAAATTGACGGCATGCGATTTCTTGATTGGCCTAGTTCGCCTAACAAACAAGGCGTAACTGCTGGATTGCAGGCATTATTGACGATGACTCTCGATAGTGGAGCGAGAATGATGGATACACTCGGTGATCAAGAAACGGCAAAACTCTGCCAAGCATCAGCGGATCGCGCACGGGTGCAAATTCCAGATATGAATGGAAGTAAATCGGCTGCCGCCTTGCTATCACTTGCGGGAATGGTGGATGCAAAAAAAATAGCCCAAGATGTATTGCTCCCAAATGGATCAAAAGGAGTGAGTACATTTTATGGATTCTACGTGCTTCAAGCCATGGCGAAAGCGGGAGAAACCGATGCGGCGCTAGAAGTGATTCGCAACTATTGGGGCGCAATGATCGACCGCGGCGCGACGACATTTTGGGAAGATTTTGACGCCGAATGGTTAGAGAATAGTGGACGAATCGATGAGGTGCTCCCTGCAGGAAAAAAAGACATTCATGGTGACTTCGGTGCTTACTGTTATGAAAATTTTCGCCATAGTCTCTGTCACGGTTGGGCCAGTGGTCCGACGGCATGGATGAGCCAGAATTTGTTAGGGATCACCCCAGCAGAACCTGGATTTAGCAAGGTTTACATTCGCCCTCAACTTGGCAATCTCAAGTGGGTGGAGGGCTCCTATCCCACACCTCACGGCGTGATCAAAGTTCGTCATGAACGCAATCGTGAAGGTGGTATCACTAGTTCGATTGATTTACCACCTGGAGTGAAACAAGTTCCTTAATTTTTTATTATGAAGTCATTATTACACGTTCTAACATTCGCCAGCTTTCTAACATTTTGCTCGGCCAATTCTTCGATCACTCCTGTCGACATGCGCTGTGAGTATCTTAGTAATCCGCTAGCCATTGCCGTGGCTCAGCCACGTTTGTCATGGAAACTCAATGCCGCAGATACCCAGTCGCGGAATCTCTCACAGAGTTCCTATCATATTCAAGTGTCTAGCGAATCTTCGTTTTCGGCGGCAGATCTATGGGACAGTGGCGAGGTGAAATCAGCAGCTACTTCTCAGTTAGAATACAAAGGAAAAGCACTTGCTAGCAGGCAACAAGCATTTTGGCGCGTGCGTAATTGCGATCAAGCAGGTGAGTGGTCGGAGTGGTCGAAACCTGCCACGTGGACAATGGGATTGTTAGATCGTAATGATTGGTTAGGCGATTGGATTAGCGATGCGGACGATCACGTAGCATGGACCAGTAAAAATATTCAAAACATGGCAAAAGACCCTGTTCGCGGCAAACTTAAGCTGCGTTCTGCATCACAGTTTCGTCGTGAATTCAACGTTCGTGGGCCTATCAAAAAAGCCACTCTTTACGCGACCGCATTAGGCATTTATCAAGCGCAAATCAATGGTAAATTAGCGGGCAAAGTCTTACTCGCTCCAGGATGGACTGATTATAACAAGCGCATTCATTATCAAACTTACGATGTTACTTCATCAGTAAAAGTAGGGCAAAATGCGATCGCTGGTGAGTTGGCCGACGGTTGGTATTCTGGCTATGTCGCTTATGGCTTGCTGACTGGCCAGTATGGTTTGGATCCAGAAACTCCTGGTCGCTCTTACTACGGTCTCGTGCCGGCGATCCGCATGCAAGTGGACATTGAATATGCCGATGGCACTAGGGAAGTCATTGCCACTGATCGGACATGGAAAGCGCACCAAAGCCCTGCGATTGAAGCAGATATTTTGATGGGAGAAACGTATGATGCGCGACTCGAAAAAGCGGGTTGGTCTGCAGTAGGCTTTGATGATTCTGCCTGGAAAAATGCCTCGGTGCGCGCCAGCACCTCCGCCGTAATCGAACCACATCCCTGTGAACCTGTCGTGGCGATCGAAGAAATCAAATCAAAGTCAGTAAAAGAACATACACCAGGCGTTTTCATCTTTGATCTTGGGCAAAACATATCTGGAGTGGTTCGTCTCAAAGTAAAAGGCAAAGCGGGTGATGAAGTAAAATTGCGTTTTGCCGAAATCCTTCATGCTGATGGACGCCTCAGCACTGAAAATCTTCGCTGCGCAAGAGCCACGGATGTCTATATTCTCAAAGGTAATCCAAAAGGGGAGGAATGGACTCCTTCTTTTACCAGTCATGGTTTTCAATACGTAGAAATCTCTGGGTATCCCGGCAAGCCAGGATTGGATGCGATCACCGGGATTGTGATGCATTCGGATGTCAATTATCATTCACACTTCTCTTGCTCTGATCCGATGCTGAATCAGTTCTATCAAAATGTGATTTGGACACAGCGCGCGAATTTTTTTGAAATGCCCACCGATTGCCCACAACGCGATGAACGCATGGGCTGGACAGGTGATGCTCAGGTTTATGTAAACGCTGCAACCTATAACGCAGACATTGCCGCCTTTTACACCAAGTGGCTGCGCGATTTGAATGATAATCAGTGGCATCACGGTGCTTATCCACACTTTGCGCCGATGCCTTTTTCTCGGCCTAACGAACTCCACGCTGCTGCTTGGATGGATGCTGGAGTTTTATGCCCGTGGACCATTTGGAAAGTCTATGGTGACACCAGAATCGTGAGAGAACATTGGCAGAAAATGAACAAATTTATGGAC
>CAIRGO010000130.1 GCA_903878115.1 Akkermansiaceae bacterium
AATAGAATGAAAAATAAAAATTAAGAGTGGGTTGTATCGATGGCATTAAAATCAAGAATGCGTGAGGGCTGTCCGTGCGCCTGCACCAACACGCGGTGCGAGCCAATGTTCGCAGAAGTAGTGAATTCAAAGGCTACGCCGTGCCAGTCTGTCGCCACAAGCATCTGAGCCACGCCCTCTGCGCTGGGAAAACTGCCACCATCAAGAATGACCACGCGAACTGGAGTTCCGGGTTTCACATCAGCGAGTATGAGGCGAACGCCAACAGTGTCTTTTAGGCCAGTATCAAGACTAGGAAACTCGCCGATTTGATTCGGATCGAAGGATATGCGACGACCAGCGGAAGGAATATGGACGTATGCTTCCCCCTCTGGAGCGCCAGCAGGTTTACTAGCGGACACTACGTTACGAGTGTATTCTTTGATCGGAAATTGCGAGACAGTGGCATCCGTGTTAGCACCCTCAGCCACCAATAAACGGTCAGCTTCTAAATTGCTCTCACGTAACTTGCTAGTGCCACTGCGTGGTGAAGGAACAGCGAGCGTCGAAGAGTCGGCAGGATTTGCGGCGGTGCCGCTATGACGATTCCCCTGCCATATCAAGAAGATCGCGACGAGCGCGATGAGCAACAGCAACGCCATTAGCTTAGGATTAAGCTTCATGAGTGAGTTGCAGGGGTTGAGGTTTGGCAAACAAAAACCCGTTGATCCGACGCAGGACTAACGGGTGAAGAAAAAAGCTGCAATGCACAAGCCTTGCTACGCTGGAGGGCTGGAGGGTTGAGGTCATGAAGGGGGATGTCGTAGGTGACATGTGACAACTAGCAGAAACTGTTGGTGCGTCGATTTTTTCTTTGTGACTATTTTTGCAGAAAGAATTTCTCCTAACAAAAAGCATTGATAGTGAATGGATTACATCAAATGAAAAATAAATCAAATCCGCCATCACGATTATTAAGATCGATTAATAATGTTGCAAATCCACTCTAAAAGAGCGTTTATATTTTTTAAAAAAAAACAACTGCAAAAATCTCCAGAGTCCTTGCAATAGTCGCTTCCATGGTGGCGATGAAACATTGATATGTCGTCTGACGGCTGGTCGTAGGGAGCAGACTGCATCACGGTGCCTGCACGCGGGTTTTTAGTTTGAGCTCAGACTTCGGCACGACGGCGATCACCCAAGGATACGTGAGGGCTTGGGTGACTATGGAGTCAGGTGAAGGCTTGCCTTCGGAATAGTAGACAACGTATTTATACTCGCTCACCTTAGTGCTGACGACTGCGGGCTTGAAACCACCCGTGGGCCGTTCACCGATGGAGATAAAGACTGCCATCTCGTGTGCTTCATCCAACTCTTGCGGCATCGGTTTGCCTTGTCCTTTCCAGAACGCGGCCAAACTCGCCTGGGTCTTGATAACTTTTGTCGAGAGTTCCACACCTCCGTCGCGTTGACCATGCCATTGCGGCAGTTTAGGGGGCTTTTGATCCTCGGCAGTGGCCAGGCTAACAAAAAAAATGCAGGCAAGGAAAAATGAGGCGCGAAAGAAGTTCATGATGGTGATTTGTTTTGATTCTTGAAAAGACGGAAGTGGATGAACTACTTCTTCGACTTGTCAGGACGAGGTGGTGGCTGCGGGACGGGACGTGGGTCTTTTGCGATAAGATCTTGGAGGTGCTTAACGGCGGCTTCTAGTTGGGCATCCTTGCCTTGAAAAGTGATGTGTGGTGTGTTATCTACGATCACATCAGGTACGATCCCGGTGCCCTCGATCAACCATTCTCCCTCTGGCCCATAAACCCCGAATTCAGCAGCGGAGCACATCCCGTTGTCAACCAGCCAATTCTTGCTATCAAGCCAGATCTGACCACCCCAGGTGCGGGTGCCGAAAACCTTGCCAATGCCAAGTCGGCGAAAGCCTTCAGCGAATGCCTCCCCATCGCTCGCTGTCCATTCATCGCAAATCACGGTTACGTGGCCACGGAATGCATATTGCATGTTTGAATAAGACTGACCAGCACGCGGCGACCAATGGAACCACGCCTTGCGTAACAGTCGGCTAAGTATCCAAGAATCAGTATTGCCACCGTGGTTATGACGCATGTCAATGACTAGACCCGCTCGATTATAAACTGGATAAAAATCGCGCGCCCACTCGATGATGCTATCTGGCCCCATATCGCGGAGGTGGACGTAGCCGATTTTTCCTTGACCGATTTTTTCCGTTTCAAGGCGTCGAGTGTATTCCCACTCGCCATAGCGCAGTTCAGCTGCGGCAAAGGATGAAAGCGGGCGCACAAGAACATTTCGCCTTGCGCCACCTTCTGCCATTCGAATATCGAGCAATACTTGTAGTCCGGCTTTTTGCGCAAGCAGAAGCTGCGGGTGCTCCACCGTCTTGAGATCTCGACCATTGATCGCTAGAATGACATCACCTTCTTTGACATTGACTCCTTGTTGAGCAAGTGGGCTGGCCTTCCCAGGGTAGTCGGGATCGCTAGCGAAAATATGATCGACCCTCCAACCACCGGAAGCAGCATCCCGCGAGAGCCTAGCACCGAGCGAGGAAGGCTGGATCGAGTCTGGTCCATTTCGCTGATCGCCGTATCGCACAAAGATATGCAGTGCGCTGAGTTCACCGGCCATTTCGTAGAGTATTTCGTTGAGATCGGAGCGATCCGCCGCACGCTCCACGAGAGGCTCATACTTATTGCGAATGGCCACCCAATCAACGCCATGCATCTTTGGATCGTAAAAATAATCGCGCAGCATCCGCCATGATTCGCGGTAGATCTGCCGCCACTCTTCACGCGGCTCTACGGCAAAACTCCAAGCGCCGAGAGGCACTGCTTTATCGAGCTTAGCAGGACAATCCGCAGCGGTATCGACGACGTAAAATTCGTCAGCCATCCGCAGTGCGATGAATTTACCGAACAAGGAAAATGTCCAACCTTTGGGTTCTTGGGCGAACATCTTGGCTTCAGGTTTTTCATCACTGATTTCCAATCGCATCAGCAACGGTTTGCTTTTCGTGCTTGGCGCTCGCGAAATGTAAAACAGGTGCTTCGGTGTGGCCACCAGATCCGTTAGATTACCGGAGACATTGGGAACCTCGTACAGTCGAGCGGCGAGGCCATCGGCGTCGATTGTGACGACCAATTCATCGTCTTTTTCCTTGTTATTTTTTTCTGACTTCGTCTCGCTTGCTGGCTCCTTACTTAACTCATCTGGCGGCGTGAAGGGAAAGCGGCCCTCTTTGCGCAACGACAGTGCATAAATCCGCATACTTTCCGTGAAAAATGGCTCTGGCTGCCGTGGCCCCCATGGAGATTTCACCAACGATTTGAGCTCGCGATCACTGAGAAAATAAAGCCATTTGCCATCGGCGGACCAAGTGGGCGAATTGCTCATCACACGGTCACTGGTGGCATCAAGGATCGATCCATCAACAACGTTGAAAAGCCTGATGCGAGTGAACGAATTCGGCGCGGGCTCCACAAAAGCGAGCCACTTGCTATCGGGCGACCACGTAAGATCATAGAAACCACGGATCGGCGAGGTGCTGACTTTTACCGATTTTTTCGTGCTGATCTCGCGAACCCATAGGTCTAGATTTTTGTCCTGCCACGCCAGATATTTGCCATCGGGTGATGGCAGCGGAGCGAAACGGAAGATGCCTCCGTCTTGCGTGAGTGACTCTGCTGTGCCGATGCCGTTAGCAGGCAATTTTACCATCTCAATCTCACCAGTTTCATCGCTCTGGGCGACTAACGATTTTCCATCCGACATGAAGCACGCCTCACGATAACGAGTGCCAGGCGCACGGGGAATTTCTAGAAAGCGGCCACCAGATTTGACTGGGGCAATAAAAACACTGCCACGCGCGGTCAGCGCCAGTTTTTCGCCATCAGGCGATAGGCTGAAGCGAGTCAGAAAATCAAACGGATTCTTTACCCAGCGGTCTCGCGTTTGATCAAGATCAGATGGCAGAGTGATGGCAATTTCCGAATCAACACCATCTGCAATATTCAATATTCGTAACTTACCGGCTTGCTGATAAACGATACGACCCTCGTTCAGATCCGCATTACGCACTTCAAAATCCTGATGCTTGGTAAGAGCTTTCGCATCCTTCCCGTCGAGCTTCATCGACCACAAGTTCATCATACCCGAACGATCACTGAGGAAATAAACTCGGTCCTTCCACAGCATCGGGTTCTTCGATGTCCCTCGAAAGTCAGCAGTGATCGGAACGGCTTCCGCTGCGCCTTCATCGAAGCGCCACAGGTTCTGCGCGGTTCCCCCTTCGTAGCGTTTCGTACTACTGCTTTGCAGAGAAAGGCGTGTGAAAATCAAACTCTTCCCATTTGGCTGGTAACCCCCTTCACTCGCCTGTGCCAGAGGCAACAGCGTATCAACACCACTCACGGGATCAATGGCCACCAGTTGTTCATTTGGTAGTGTGGAATATGCCTTCGTGGCACACAACACCTTGCCATCAGGCGTCCAAGCAACCGGCACAGTCCCCTCTCCGTGCCAAGTGAGGCGCTTCGGCAAGCCGCCGCCAATTGGCATCACATATGTTTCCCTGGGGCCTTCATAGTGGGCCGAAAAAGCGACCTTAGAACCGTCCGGCGAGAGAGCAGCCAATGATTCCTCCCCAGCATGACTTGTTAATCGTTGTGCAGAACCGCCGCTCACCGCAACTTTCCAGAGGTCACCTTCTGCCGTAAAAACGACAGTGTCACCATGGAGCGAAGGATAACGGAAAAAGCCAGGCTCAGCAGCGGCGCAGGGTGTGAGGCAAACGAGCAGACGCAAGAACTGATATGAGCGGGTGAATTGGCAGAATGATGTGAACATTTTCAAAGTGAAATTTACGGGAGTCGCGTATTTTGTCCAGCACAACATAAACTCAGACTTACGCAACGAATGCGCAAAACTAGATAGTAATTTACCTATCACATAATGCAGTGTATGATCAAACTCACATGCAGAAAACAGATCAGCGCGAGATGGTGTTTGATGAGGTGAATCTCATGCTTGCGGAAAAACGCACGGCGCTTTCGCTCTTGCGCACGGACATAGCGATTTTCACGATTCCGCTATCGATTGGTTCCATTTTGATCGCGACTTCAAAGTTATACAATCCAGAGAAAATTCTTTTTCTGATGGTTCCGGTGCTTGGCGGTTGCACATTTTTAGTGGCTATTTCCTTGTGGCTAATGATCGATGCGTTTGTCAGACTCCGTAACAATGATCGTCGCTTGGATAAGATCATTGAAAAAAATCAATTTCTTAAAAACCTCGTTGATCCCTAACATTTTCTCATGACTCGCATACCACGCATTCTCATCACTCCCGGCGACCCAGCAGGCATAGGGCCTGAAGTGATCCACAAAGCCCTCGCAGACTCTCGTCTGCCGACGAATTGCCGCTTCGAGACGATTCCTTATGATCCCTCCAAGATCATTCTCGGCGAGCCGTCGCGCGCATCAGCACAAATTGCATTAGATGCACTCGAATACGCCGCTCAACAACTGCGCGACGGACTTGCGGATGCGGTGGTCACGGGACCTGTCGCAAAAGAACAACTGCAAGCCATCGGTTTTGCGTTTCCTGGACAAACAGAATTTTTTACAGATCGACTTGGCGCAACAAGCACCGCGATGTGCCTAACAGGAAAACATCTCACTGTCGCACTGGTGACCATTCACATTCCGCTTGCCGAGGTAGCGGGATCATTGACTGTGGCAGAAATTGTACGCACGGGAAAATTGCTAGCGGATTATCTTATCAGTCGTGGCATTGCAGCACCACGAATCGCTGTGTGTGGGCTTAATCCTCATGCCGGAGAAAATGGAGCTTTTGGTAGAGAAGAGATTGAATTGATTTCTCCCGCCATCGCCGAACTTAACCGAGATTCGCTTGTGAAATATTCAGGGCCACACGTGCCCGATGCGATTTTTCGCGATGCGACCGATCAAAAATATGATGCAGTTTTGTGCATGTATCACGATCAAGGATTGATTCCGCTGAAGTTGTTAGATTTTGATAATGCCGTCAACATTACCTTAGGGCTTCCTAGGCCACGACTTAGCCCCGATCACGGCACCGCATTTTCTCTAGCAGGAAAAAATCTAGCAAATCCATCATCCATGCTACGCGCCTTGCAACTGGCTGCCGAAATTGTATCCTAACTGCTTCTACACATCTCTTTTCATGAGCTTTTCACAAATCAAAATCATCATCCTCTGCACCATTCTTGGAGCAATGATCTCTAGCGTATCCTATCTACTCAGCACCGCCTCGTATGTGGGTAGCAGTACCGATTTGATCCTGACTCCCAGCACCACCAATGCCGGCACTCGCTGGACCGCAGAAAATGATCAGATGAAAGTAGAAGTTCGCTACATCACTTCTGTGTTAGAAAAACCTGTGATCAACATTCAAAAAAAGCAACAATGGCTGCCACTATCGATTTGTCTGAGCGCAGGTTTTTTGAGTGCTTATTTCACCTACCGCATCGCCATGAGAAAATCGCGCATAGCAGAAGCACCAATCGTCGAAACACACGTAGTTTCCTAACATGAGACGACCATGAGCGATTCCGTCACTGCGTTATACAATCAATCTGAATATCCCTCGATGAGTCATCCATCGATGCATCCAGCCGTGATTGCGGCATCGGCATTGCTCGCAGGCTTTCGGGCCCCCTGCCCTAGCACCGCGCGCATTTTGGAGATTGGTTGCTCTACCGGACATCATATTTTGCCAATGGCTGTTGCTTATCCACACGCCACATTTACTGCGATTGATGTAGCACTACCAGCGATTCACCAAGCAAGAGCAGATGCAAAAGAACTAGGTCTAACAAACATCACTTTTCACCATGCAGATTTGTTAGAATGGTTACCCGATGATGGGCCTTACGACTACATACTAGCTCATGGATTTCTCTCATGGGTCAATGATGCGCTGAAAGAGAAGTTACTTTCTTTTTGTCACACGCATCTAGCTAGTGGCGGCGTGGCATGCATTAGTTATAACACCTTACCTGGATGGGCTTTGCGATTGCCGATTGCTGAAATGGCAAAAACACTGCGCAAGGATGACAAACAGGAAAGCAACATCGATATCTATCAATTGTTAGATTCAGCCACCCAAGGAGCGACTTCTCCTTATGCAGTTCATTTGCGCTCGATCATATTGGATGCACAGGCGAAAGGTCAGCAGCAACTGAGCTTTGATGACATGGGTCCCATCAACGATCCATGTTACTTTTCTCAATTCATTCAGTGGATGCGCCATGCGGGACTGAGCTACATCGGCGAATCAGATCAAAGCCTCGAAGACCCCAATCACTTGCCATGGGGCGCCCTGAGCATCATTCCTCAATGGGAAGGCGATCCCCTGCTGCAACAACAACTGGCCGATTTGCTAACTGGGCGAACATTTCGCAACAGCATCATCACCGGAAAACATCAACAGCAAGAACCGGTGCGATTGCAGGAATTGTTAGAGTTGGCAATCGAAGTGCGGGGCCTACTGCCAACAACAGAACAACAAGAACTGGAACTTTTCCACCAACGGTTGCGTGATCTTCAGCCCCGCTGCGTGACGCTAAAGGAAGCAATTGATCATTATCAAATCAACGCAGCGACCTTGATTCCGCACATTATTTTTCTTGCTCGCAATGGCACTATTCGTCTGCGTCAAGGCGCGATCGATTTTCCTGAACACATCCCCTCTCACCCTGTGTTGACTCACTTAGCGCGCATACAAATGCAGCGAGGAGCACCGTTGGTAGATGCCTACCATAACCCTTGTCAACTCAGTGATGAATTTCAGCAAGTGCTCCAAGCGTCTATTGTCGAAGCGACCCCCGTTGGTGAAAATGCGGGAATATGGGAAATTCTGCGCCGCCGAGGCTTGTTAGGTTTTCAATTGCGTTAGACCGGGCGATTCCTTACTTTTTCAGTAAAGGAATCTCCACTGGGAATGCATAGCGCGGGTCACCACTGAGCGAGATCGAGTGGGCGAGAGCAGCAAGATTTCTAATTACTTTTTGCTGATAAATCTCTTTATTATTTAGCTGAATGGTTACCGGTTTTTCTAAATCTAACAATTGATCATCAAGGAATACTCTGAGCTTTGCATCTGCTACTTCCTGTCCATCTTTGTTTTTCACTGAGATGCTCACTGCATTACCTGCGATGGTTGCCGTGATGGAAAGCGGAAGTTTGTCAGTCGCTGGTGCTTCATCTAGAACTAACCAAGTATTGCGCAGGTTGACCGTGTGGTGCAGGGCTTGCACAGTCCAGACGAGTTTTTTCGGTCGTGCATCCCGCACATGTTTTACCATCCATGCAGGACCAACCGCATAATCAATGCCATGTCCACGATTGGCCTGTGGCTCGAAATGATGAACGTAAGCACTAGTGTCGCTTTTTTCATAAGCATCAAGTTTTTCTAAAAACCTGCGCGCCAAACCAATGCGATCAAACATGGTATCCTGTTCCCCAATGTCACAGCGGAAAGCCATGTTGCGGAAGTTCTCAGGCGGCGCATTTCCGAGAGACTCCGCTGCTGCCATAGCTGACGCCGCTGCGAATCGCCCTAGCTGATTCGCGGGCAAACGAAATGCTGTATATCCTCCCTCGGAAATACCTGTTACGTAGATTCTATCAGGATCGACCTCACGGAAAAGGATCGCTCTGCGGATCGCCGTATCATACATTTTTTGACAGTAATCATAGTATCAACGACCATCGTTATCATCGGCCATGCGCGAGATGAAATACAAAGAATCGCTCGGATAAACCCTTTCAAATAGTGAGAATTGTGCCTGCCACTCACGCGTGTTGACAGGCCATGCGTGAAGATTTCCCAGCTTTTCTACAGTGCCTCCACCCCCGTGCAGCGCGATGATCAGCGGCCAACCTTTTTCAGATTTTTGGCCTTTTGCCAGCAACACATAAGGCATCACTTTGCCATCAGCTTCTAACTTTGATGGCGTCAATTTCGGACGTTGATCTGCCGGCATCGCAATGACTTCCTCTAACGTTTTTGGTATCGGCGCGAAATCCTTTTCCCATCCTCGCTCCACCGCACTGTCCTTATAAGCTTTCCAAACTTGCTCGATCGCTTTTTCGGATTGCTCATTTTTCTCCCAAGTCGAATTTGTTAGTTGAGCCTGCACTGCTTTGGCGTCATTCGACGTAACGGAAAAATATGCCTTCAGTGCTTGTTCGTCAGGCATCGCTTGAACAAAACCGCTCAAAAATAACGTGGCTATTAGAAAAATTCGCATGCAAAAAAATAACCACTGCGCGCAGCGAGAGCAATCAATTATGCGCAAATTACCTCATTCATCCAAGACGACTTCAATGCGGAAAAACATACGTCCATCAGTCATCGGCATGGTGATTTTCTTATCAATCCACTGAGGTGCCACTGGTGATTGTTCGATCAGCGAAACGATGGTTTGGGTTGGCGTCTCCTCAGTCCATTGCGTCAGATTATTGGAAAATTTCACCAAGTAATTAAGCCCACGGTCATCAGCATCTCTTCGCTGAGGATAGATAGCAATCAATTGATTGCCGCTGCGCGTCAAGTTTAAGGGAGAATCAGACACTAACGGATTGGTGCCGAATGCATATTCTTGGAGATTGGTATAGCCGTCTTGATCCGCATCATCGCTCACGCTAGTAATCGCAAAAGGAGTGGCCCATGCTTTGAACGATGGATAGACCGTTCTGCTAAGATTCTGTACAGTTGACACGGATTCATCACTATCGTGAGTCACGTCAATCGTTAAATCACCAGGGCTAGGAAGAACTGACCAATGACAAATCAACGATGTGGATGAAGACTTCACTAAGCCACCTCGCCGACAAGCCCAAGTCGTGGGACTTAGCGATTCGCAAATCCATCCTGCCCCAGAAATACTGGATGGTGCGCGACCACTCGCAAAAGACAGAGATACCGTCAAATTATTCGCATCATTCGTTGCTGCATTCGCGATCTGAACAGTGATATCCCCTGCTGCTAACTCGCGCAACACACCCATCGAACTACCGATGCTGGCACTAAGCGTCGTGCTAGGCAGTAAGCTTTTTTTCATGTGATACCCTAATGGCTCCATCAATGCGTTAAGATTCGGCACCAACGGATCAATCAATGAATCGTATTGAAACCGGGTAGTGAGAGGAACATCCGCACCTACAGCGCTATGAGTGCCAACTAGTGCCGCTTGGCTATTCACCTCAGTAAATGTAGGACTACCAGAATCGCCCACTACTAAGTAGGCATCATTGTTCGATCCTGAGGAGACCAAATACTTGAATAACATGACCGTGATCGTCCCTAAGCCAGCAGCACTGGCATCCACGTCAATCAGAACCGAATCCATCGTGCCCGAACCCGCTTTTGCGGCAAAGCCGAAAACCACAATCGACTGCCCTTGGTAACTCTCTAACGAATTGGGATTGTAATACGAAAAAAAACTAATGCCATCAGCAGCAAGCAGCGGCGTTTGCAAGGTGGCAAGTATGACATCACTATCCGATCCATCAGGGTCAGCGACTACCTGAACATTGCTGATGATTGACTCTTTGATCACATTTGACATCGTCAAAAATCGAACCGTGGTCCCAACTCCCAAGCCATAATGTTTCGCAAACACCACATGCCTTGGTGAGACTAAAGCCACCTGTTTTCCCGACTCTTCTTTAATCCATCCAAGCCCCGTATATCGGCTGCCTGTGTAAATAAAATTCGGGTTGTGAGTGGGTGTGGCAGGAAAGCCAATAAAGCGATCATGACTAGCAGCAGAATAAACGCGATGCTCCAATGCCTCAACAAGACTGCAGAAGATCAATAGTAGCATCAACGGTTTCATTGACTAAAAGCGAAGTGAAATGTACTACTCGGGAGCTTCTACTTTTTTCACGGGCGGTTCGATTGCTTCTTGAAACTGACTAATCCATTCCGTGGCTTTTGCATGAGTGAGATTTGTCTTGATATGATTGACCATACGCAGCGCAGCGGCCCGTTGATCGCCAGCTTTGAATAGATCCATCTCTTTTTTCCATGCTAAATCAGGAACTATTTCCTCGATAAAATGCACCATCTCCGGCGAATAATGGTCACTTTTACTTAACGCGGAAACTTCCACCACTTTACCAGAAAGAAATTCAATCTTGGCACCTTCCATCTTAATTCGGCTATCCCAAGCAGCAGTTAACGAAGGGATTTTTCCCGAATTACGCAAGCTAGGCATGATAATGGTATTATAAATCTCACCAACTTGCATCGGCGATGTTGGCCAATTCTCTAACTTTAGCGGACCTAATTCGTAGGCCTTCGCAAACACAGATGATGTCACCGGCGCTTCTAACATTTTTGCTTCTGCAGCAATCTCACGAATGTGAACAAAGATTGCATTTAATACTTCACTCGCCTGAGGTCCAAGACTCGTGACCTCCTCTGGGCGTGCCGCAGCTTTCAGAGTTAGCAGTAGCCAATTCAATTGATGGCGCAGCGCTTGCTTAAATGCCGGACTCTTCAGGCGTTCTTCATTATCGCGCTTCCAATTGCGAAAATCCTGTGTCTTCCGCTGCTGTTCAGTGAAATTAACTTTTTCGATGCATTTTTCATAAAGCTCAATGGCTGCATCATCGCTTACTAACGCTGCACGATAGGCATCCACAGCAGATTTGAAACGTGCATCGACGAAGCCGTTAGCGCCCTCTTGAATCGCTTTTAAACGTTCACGAAGTTCCTCGATATCAGCCTGCGTAAGCGGGTCAGCCCGAAGCGGAAGCAATGATAGAAAAGCAAAAAAGACAACGAATAATTTCATCATGGCGAAGTGCTACGAATTTGGCAGAAACGCAAAACTTCGCAAGCAGAGACTAGGGCAAACGCATCTTATTTTGTGAGGATCTTCTCGAGGTATTTGTTGTCCCATCCTGCGCGTTTTACTCGGCCTTTGATTCCCCGGCGGTTTGTGGACTCCCGACGAACCAAGTTCATCGCTATGCCTCGCGTTGTTCCCAGATTTTGTGCCGCGTGTCCGCTACGTGCTCGGCTTTCGTCTTCCTTGAAGATAACATCCAGAACCCAGTGGCAGCAGTTTTCCACACCCCAGTGTCCCCTTAC
>CAIRGO010000131.1 GCA_903878115.1 Akkermansiaceae bacterium
ATAGCAGATTCCAGTCGGCTGCTAGGATCGGGTCCCCTGGTCTTTTTCTGGGTGGCAAACGCATGAGAATCAATCGTTGTAAATTTCTGCGTCCCAGCCGCCTCGGTCACTGGCGAGCCATTCCATTTCGATACGAAACGCTTTGCCTTCCTGCGTCTGAGTCACGCCATGGAGCAACCAGTTGCGACCAGAAGCCAAGGACGGCACCGGGCCGAGTGGTTCGTCGATCTTGCCGATGTCGTTGAGTTCGGAGGCCTTGACCTCCTTGTTTCTCACCCAGCTTTCCTTCCACGTCACGCGAGGGCTGTAGTAACTGGTCTGGCCTCGCTCGATCT
Source organism: Akkermansiaceae bacterium (assembly GCA_903878115.1). Lineage (GTDB taxonomy): Bacteria > Verrucomicrobiota > Verrucomicrobiia > Verrucomicrobiales > Akkermansiaceae > UBA956. Next base: position 336 of record CAIRGO010000131.1, read on the forward strand.
TTTGCAGAGCCTCCTTGCCTCGCTCGCTTTCGACCTTATCCCGCAGCTTGTTCCCTTGGTCGTCTTTGTCCTTACCCGACTGGATCAACTGGAGCGCCTCCAGCTCCTTGGCTGCGAGTTCCTTGTAGCGTTTGTGACTGAGCAATGGTTCCTCGGAGAGCGAAAGGCCCATGGTATAGACGGCATTCTCTTTTTCATCCTCCTTGGGCTCAGCTCCCGCATAGTGGCAGGTGATTTCTGCAAGGTCGCCTTCGGTGAAGTTCACGGTCGATTGAGCGACGGAGATGAATCCGATTTCTGGGTGAATGGTGTTGGGACGTGGCATCAGCTGCACCGCAGAATTCCGATGGCAGAGGAAAACTTGCGTGGCTGTCCACTTGCCCTCTTTATCGACCTGAACGCTGTAGCCTGGCTGTGGATAGAGGCGTCCGGGTTGAATGGAAACGTGTGTCGGCATATACGCCTGATCACGGCGTCAACCGAAGGCAGTCACGGATGCGGCACCACCCGGCTTGATACGCTCGCTCATGGCACGAAGAATTCGATTCGTCTCGCTGGTCAATCGGTTGTTCTCGCGCTGAGCATCGAGCGTGCCTGACGAATAGCCACCTCCACCGACCTTGCCGAGTGAGGTGACGATCGGATCCATAGTCGTGGTGCTTGCTTGGACCAGCGGATTGGCGACATTGGATTTGTTTGGAGTGGTGGCGCGGGCGACTTGTTTGATTTCCTCGGGCTTGGGCATGGCATCGCGGATGGTTCCCATCACCTCATTCATGCGTTCACGCATGGCGCTAGTATCGATCACCTCAGCCGTGTTGCGGAAGGTTTCACCGAAGCGGTTAACGATGTTTTCTCCCGCTTCCTTGAGCCTCTCCGCCACCTTGGCCGCGAGTGGTCCGAGTTGGTCACCGGCATCGCTGTAGCGGGCAGCGGCTTCGGCATCGAGAATGTCGGCAGATTCCCTGAGAGCTCCTTGGGCGGAGTTGATCGATTCTCCTTTGCCGAAGAGTTCCGCGAGAGGTCGGGCAATTTCGAGGGCTTCGGCAAGTCCTTTTTGGAGGAACCCAACGGCACTGAGGAAGATGCCAATGAGGGCATTGCCCATGCCTTTCCAGAAGTCGGCAGTAGTGAGCACCTGGAAGTAGGTGATGGCCGTCTTGAAGATCTCGACGATGTATTGGCCAGCAGCGGCGATGGTGGCACGCAGGGTGGCCCAGAGGAAGTTCACGCCTTGGGCAAATCCGAGTTGTAGTCCCGAACCGACGAGGTTGAGGAATTGCCCGCTCTTAAAGATCGCGATCACATACTGGACGGCATCGCGGATTTTGGCTCCTGCCTGCGCAGCTAAGGGCGCGAGTTTTTGAACGAGTGCGATGGCCTGTTCCACCAGGGGACGGATCGCATCGTTGATCGGTGTGCCGAGAGTCAGGAACACCTCGTTGATGGTGTCTTTGAGGGTGGAGAACAGGCCGTTGGTAGTCTTACTCTGCGCCTCCATCATGCCTGTGAACTTGCCGCCCTGCGAGGTCATATCCATGAATGCCCGCTCGATGTTGGGGAAGCCGACTTTCCCGGACTCGACGAGTTTCTTCACCTCAGAGTCCGACACGCCGAATTGCTTCGCGAGCTCTCCGATGATCGGAATCCCTCGTCCCGTGAGCTGGTTGATGTCCTCGGCGAAGAGTCGCCCTTGGACTCGTGCCTTGCCATAGAGTTCGGCGATCTCGTTGACTGGTGCCTGCACACCTGCCGATACGTCACCAATGCGCGCAAGAGTCGCAGCCACGGTGTCAGAACCCTCACCAAAAGCGATCAGCTTACGACCAGCATCGGCAAGTTCAGGAAACTCGAATGGCGTCTTGGCTCCTAGTTCACGGAGCTGTGCGAGGGTTTGTTCGGCTTTGGCTGCATCACCGATGAGCGTAGTGAAGGCGACTTTGGTTTGTTCGAAGTCGGCAGCGGAAGTGACTGCCTTCATGCCAGCGGCCAATGCCACGCCGCCACCTGCGAGTGCCGCACCGAGCCCGACTTTCAATCCTGCTGCGGTGAGGCTCGCCATTTTCTTGGCAGACGCTGATACCATGGCCGTGGCTCCCGCCATCGATCGTCGCAAGGCAGTGATGTCGGCTCCAAGGGTAACGGTGAGGGCGCTCATGCGCCGGGGATGGAGTCAACTAGCGTAAAGCTCAGTTTTTGTGCGACTTGTGTAGTTCTGATTAATACCTCTTGAATCTGTCTATGGGTCTATGTGAGATACATAAAATCAGTTCACCAACCGCGTATTAAGTTGCAAATCTAGCGAATTTTTTTCACTTCGATTATCTCACTGCTTGATCCCAAGTTCAACATTTTGCAATCATCGATCAAGAGGGCGTCAAAAGGCCCATTCCACAATGATGTTTCCAATCGGCTTAAAGCGTTCACTTCAAAAAGCGAACCTTTTTGTGTTGATAGAATTTCACCCTCAGCTAAAACCTCAGAAATCTTTATTATAACACCAGTGGAAGCAACTTGTTTTTCTGGCCCTTTAATTATATCGCAGTTGTACGCCATCTTTCCTGCGATCCAGATTTTCCAGCCTACTGCCTCCTTATAAAGAACAGCATCTTTTTTAAATCCTACAAACCCAAGAAAGCCTCGGGTGACTTTTACCACCGCACCATTATTGAGTTTCAGAACATCATCCTTATTTTCATCGATTTTAGTTATGAAGATCTGATTAACTGCAGCTTGATCAATTTCTTGCTTGTTAGCTGCACCAGGATTTGCAGCCTGAGCTTGTCTATTGGCTAATGCTTGCCGCATAGCTTGCAATCTTAGAAGAGCTTCTTGTTCTTCCATAATAGCTTGATTAGATCTACTAAGCTCTTCCTCAAACTTCCTGTTTTCTTGCCAAGATCTCAGCTTGTCGCTTTCAGTAAGCTCCCTAGCAGAGAGCGTATTAGACAAAAAAATCACAAATAATGCTTTAATATATTTAGATGGGGTTTTCATATTTTCTTATAATGGGTAGCATGATATTAAGTCCAGTATCCAACCAAGAAAAGGAAGTAAAATCACTGTGTAGGTGTATAGTTTAGAAAACCTCGAAATAATTCGCAAGCGAAAAGTATTTTTTTCGGCGAGTGTTCAAAATTACAAAAATTTGTCTTAGCGACACTAGAGTTTATTAGGACTGGTTGGTTGTAGGCGACCAACTCACTTTGAGTTGCGTAATCTGCTCGATCAGGCTGAGTTTTGAAAATTGTCCTCCCCCCCACTCAGTCCGCACCCCATTCCTTCTCAACAAACAATGCTGATACTGCGTGAGTCTAGCGAGTGGCATGAACAGGATCCGTTCTTCGCTCCAGCCGGTCTCTGCGGCAATGGCAAAGACCTGAGCAGCTAGGAATCCGGGTTCGTCACAGGGAGGGGCTTTTTTCCGCCGAGGTCTCCCATGGTTTCTACCTGAGCTGCTTCCAGTTCACGGCTTTGCTCTTCGAGTCGTTTGAAGGCTATTTGGAAATCCGCTGGGGTGAGTCCACCGCAGAAGATCAGTGCGGCTTCACGGAAGCCCTGATCGTTGAATGAGGCTCGCACTACTTCTGGCCACGGGGCGCAGTGGGTGAACACAAACCCCATGATTGCCGAGGTGAATTCCGGCGTGCCGTCTGTGGGCGTTTCGCCTTTCACCAGTGGGTTGCCGGTTCTGAGCAGCACGTCGTAGCTGGCCAGCGATAGCGGGCGCATGGCGTGGCCGCCGACGATGGTTTCGACATCATGGAAGGCGGAAGAGAGTAGTTTTTGGCGGTCGTTATCGTTCATGGCTTAGAGGTGGCGTAGGTAGAAATCTTCGACAGAGTGTGAGGCATCGAGTGGGATGAAGGCGATCTTGCCCCGGCGTTTCACACAAGCGAGTGGCACGTCCTGCTTCACCTTGTCCACCAGTCGCTCACGATTGAGCAATGCGCACTTGATGTAGGCGAAGGGATGCTCTGGGTTGGCGAGATGCCACGCGTCATTGTGCCATGCCTCGATGAGTGCCTTGGTATCAAATTTGCCGCAGTGGCTTTGAGGCTCGAAGAACCAGACTGTGCGCTCACCACGGATGCCATCTTCGACGACGCGCACGAATGGCTTCTCGGCAAGCGGGATGCCCACTGCCGTCAATGCAGCGGCAAGACAGGTATTGCTGGTAGCGGTGGAGGAAAGATGTGATACGGCGTTCATAGAGGGATCTCGTGGATGTTAGGATCAAGCACTACCAACAGCGGCAAGGAATGGATAGTGGGTTGCGGTGAGGTCGATTTTTTCGAAGTCCTCATTGTTGAGACTGCGGCTGACTTGCATCAGAACCGTCATGCCACCCGTCTGTTGCAGGTGCGCGGGGATGGCATTGGCGAGAGCAAGCGCGGCTCCGATCTTACCACTGAAGGACGAGGTCTTGGCCACCAGTCCCGAGAGTTTGATTTCGACTTTCTCCTGGTAGAGCGAGAGGCCGATGATTTCCCCACTCTTGTTGAGCACAGGTTTTTCCTGATTGGAGTAGTCGAAGGAGAGGTCGGTGATGAGGATTCCCGCTTGATCGTTCGGGATGCCCCAGTTGCCAGTAGTGCCGATGAAAGTCGCAGACATTTGCTGCGGTCTTGATGTCAACTGCATCACACGGCAGAGACCACGGCCTCGTAGCTCAGCACGGTTTCACGGCCACGAGATTCATCTGGGGTGGTCACACTCTCGCGCTCGATCAGGTCATGAAGGCAAAACGATTCGGAATCGAGATCCAGTTGCATGGTTGCCTTGTCGCGCATGAACAATACCAACTTGCCCGCCCACAGTGCGTGATCCTCGGCAGAGGTGTCATCCACCTGGGAAAACAAGTGGACGTCCAGCTTCACGCGAGCGCTGTGCGGCATGCCGGGGATGGGCTTGGATTCCGTGGGATTGAGAACCACACAAGGGCGTGTGCGGATGTCGTCACGGCGAGCGACATGGAAGGGCACGGACTCGGGAATTTCCGTAGGACGGTGACTGGTCATCCACTCGGCAAGCAATGACGATAAGCGGTCTTCGATCAAGTTGGGCATCTTGCTAGGATGCAGTCGTCAACTGGTGCGAATTCTTCCGGCGAGATCAATGAAAAATTCTTGCGACCAGAGATCGAGTTCGCGTGGATCTGGCAAGAATACCCGCACTTCGTCTGCAGCCTGTTGGACATCGACCGCTGAAAAGCGTTCTGTTAGCAATCGTTGTAATATTTCGCTATCGATGAGTTCACCATTCCAGTGACCCGATTGGCGCATTCTTGCGTCGAGATGCAAGAGATTGGGCTCAATCTTCCGTCCGATATACCAGACGAAGTCGTAAAAGTCCCGGCCCTTGATTCGTTGCTTCCATCCACGGCAAAGCACGGCATGAAGTTTGCCCGCAAACAGGCTGCCCAAGTCATAGAGTGTTACTTGATAAGGACTAGGGAGAAGTTGTGTGCGCACCTCTGTCTTTGCGTAAGGGGGTGGTTGAATGTCGAGCTCCAGCTTGATCCGGAGTGTCTGATTTTTTGGCAATCGTTTTGCGAGATCCGGTGGTGCCCCGATGTGCAATAAATTGAGTTGCGTGTTTCCCTTGAGAAATGCCGATTCAATGCCCGTCGCGTGCCCGACAGTTTTGGTTTCGGCATCAAAGCGAAAGCCCCAGGATTCTAACTCCGTGGCAATCGCTGGGAGGTAGGTTTCCAAGCGCGTCGAGTCACCATCGCGCAGGAGCGTAAAATCGAGATCCTCTGAGAAGCGACGCAAACCATGTATGATGCGCAGCGCGGTGCCTCCATAGAAGGCCGCATGGTCGAAGAACCCTCCGCGCCACAGGCCTAACAGAGCGATTTCTTGAACGACCTCGCGCGCCGCGTTCTGATAGTCAGTCGGCGTTTTCGGCTGGTATTGGTTGAGCATGTCTTGCAGTGCAGCATTCATGATTTGATGAGGTGATTCTTTTCAGCAAAGCGGAGCAGCCAGCGCACCGATGGTCTGCCATAACCATCGGCACATTCTTGAAGCTGCGAATGATCGAGGCCAGAGAGAAGCTCGATGCGCATCGCTTTCCACCAGCGGGCCACATCGGCAATGGAGCGGAAACCCGCTTCACGAGCGATCCGATCCACGAGTGCCTTGGTCGGGCTGGCCATGAGGAAGGGGAGGTTGGAATCCGTGATGCGGTGAATGCCCACTGGATAGACGGACTTGGGGATGGCGAGGTAGCGATAATGACCGAAGTCGTTTTCAAATGATGCGGCGCGCTTGATGGTTGCGGAGAGAATTTCGGTTACACGTTCGGGAATCATCCCGTGCCAGGCAAGTGCGGTTTCGAAGCTGATGTAGGATGGCCCGTAGATCGATCCAGCCAAACATAGAGGATCAATATTCAGGCGACTGGCATAGAGTCCTCGACGCAGTAAAATCAACGCGCCTGTTTCTAGCAAACGAGTGATTTTTCCCCGTTGATCTGCGATTCCGCTCAGCGCATGGCGCATCGAGGTGATATCGTAAATCGGCTCACTTAGGATCATTTTCTGCATGATTTCAACGGGAACGTTGCGAATATGGCAACTTTCTCGAAAAAATCAAGCATTATCCAGCACGGCGACCCAGTGCACGATTCGTGCGGTCATTGATTTTGCGTAGCGATGTGGAGAGTGCTTTGCGCAGTCGTCCCGCTGCAACTTCCAGTGCGAGGCTGACGGTCTTGTAGGTGGTCACCTCATCGATGTAGTCGAGCTTGTTCACCAGCGTGACCGATGCCTTGTCGCCAGTCTTGATGACTGCACTGCCCGGAGCTTGCTTGTGACGAGTCGCCCACTGAACTGCCCCACGAATCCTACCGCCAATCGATTTGCCCGCATTGATCCACGAGCCTTTCGCGAAGCCGACTCGCTTCTGAATCTTGGTGATGTATGTCTCGCGTGCCTTGGGACTGGTAACGATTTGCTTGGGCTTCTCAGCACCGAGTTGTCCCCACTGATGCAGGTTCGGGTCGAGACGTCCCACGGCAAGGTCATTCCATCCGCTGCTCGATTGTCGGAGATTGTTTTCTGCGCGTTTGAATCGTCGATTCTGGATGTTGGCCCAATATCGATCGGCAGCCTCTGGATCAGATTTTTTGATTTCTTGAAACGCATTGGAAGGCAACGCGAACACACCGGCGATGTCCCTGGCCACGGCCTCCTCACCGATCTTGCGAGCTTTGTCAGAAAACCCGAACGGGCGGGTGTTGCGAGCGAGCTCTACCGATAGCCCACGTGCCTCCTGCTTCACGAGAGATTCCACCGTGCGGCCAATTTTTTCTGGATGACGTCGCAGCAAGCGCACCACATCCGCCGTGCCATCGAGTTTGGCTGTGATACGCACGTCACTCATCGGTGGAG
>CAIRGO010000132.1 GCA_903878115.1 Akkermansiaceae bacterium
CAGTAACCACCCCCGCGAAATGGTTTCTGCGAGCAAAAGCCGAATGATGCCTCGATGCGATTAAAACCAAGGTTTACGACCAGTCATGTAGATGCGCTCAAACTCTGCATCCGTGTTGGTGAGGTAAGTAATGCCTTCAATCAGACCAACAATCGCCACGACCAATGTAGGAATGCCGCAGAGGAAATATCCCACAACACCCACGACACACATGATGATGCCCTCATTTTTATAACCAAGTAGGAATTTGTGAATCCCCAACCAACCAATTACGATCGCGAGAATGCCGCAGAGTATTTTTTTGTCCTTGGGGTTTTCGCCTGAACTTGCCTCCGGAGCTGGTGCCGGTGGTGGTGTTTCCACTGCTGCTGGCGGCGGCGGTGGCGGTGGCGATTCCGCTGGGGCTGCTGATGGCGCTGGTGGTGGCGTCTCATTCATCGCAGACGTTGCATCGTTTTCTTCATTTGATGATTGTTCAGTGGACATAGTGAATGTCTATTACTACTATTACCTCGCCAAGGCAACCACAAAAGCACATGAAACCACGCATTATTCTTTCTCATACCACATTGCCAGACGGCGGAACGCTCGAACTCCATGAGCATGATGGCAATCATTACCTGCATGTTCATGGACAGCAATTGGCCGGCCCAGCCACGCGAATTTCCGAAGATGAATTGGCAAAACTAGGCACTCATCCCTTTCGTCCAGCGCGCCAGCCGAAAATTCTTTTGTTAGGATTGGGACTTGGTGGCTTGCTCAATGCGGTCTGCGCGGCTGTTCCACAAAAGCGCGCCACATTTTCCGTCTACGAACCGATGTGGGATCTCATCTATTGGCAAAAGAAATTTTTTCCTGAAGGTGCTGCGATGAAAGATTCTCGAGTAAAAATGCTCGATGCGCTCTCCCCTTCTCTACTGGCCAAGGAAAATGGCACACTCCACGCAATCCTGATGCATGCGGATACTGCGCCCACCATCAAAAATAAAACGATCATCGAAGATAAACGTTGGCTCGGTGCGGCACGTGATGCGTTGCAAAACGGCGGCCTACTGGGGATCACCGCCATGCGACCGATCCCTAGTTTATTTGGACTGCTCAAACGCCATGGATTCGATGTGGCAGAGCATTTCGTGGAGGGCAACACCAATGCCAAAAAACCACGACGCTATCCAATCTGGTTGGCGCGAAAAGGCAGCCCAGAAGAAAAATAATTGAACAAAAATCCTGCATTACCACGTTATATCGGTTCATCCACCACCTTAATCAATTACATGAATTACCGCGCTTTCCCTTTGTTATTGTCACTCATTCCTTCGTCCATCATCGCCGCTGAGGCGAAAGTAGAGATGGGCAAATTTTCTGTCCGTCCCACATTGTCTGCTACCATACTTCCTGAGACCTGCTTGCCACTCTCCGTTGATGCTGAGGAGTGGTCCTCTTTTGCGATTGAAGAAATTCTGCCACACGGATCATTGGTGAAAAAAGGTGATTTGTTGGTGCGCTTCGACTCAGAAAACTACGACAAAAAAATCCGCGATGCGGAGTCAGCCGCAGCAGCGGGAAAACTATCACTCGCCAACGCAGAAGCAGATTTTGCTTCAGCAGAAGTATATTTTCCCATGCAGATGCAGGATGCCAAACTGAAACATGAAGTTGCACGCGAAGCATGGGATCATTTCCAAAAAATCGGCCGTGATTCAGAAGTAAAAGAAGCCAATATTGCTCTACGTCGCGCCGAACTTAGCTTCGATAGCGAAAAAGAAGAACTCAATCAGTTAGAAAAAATGTATAAAGCGGATGACCTCACGGAGAACACCGAGGAAATCATTCTCAAACGCCAGCGCGAGACAGTCAAAGCTGCCGCGACAATTCTCGAGCTCAACAAGTTAGCACACAAGCGCACCATGGAAATCACCCTACCGCGCACGGCGACTGACCTAGAGCGCGCCGCGAAAAGTGCAGATATTTCACTCAAGGAAAACGAACAGAATATTCCTCGCAATCTAGAACTGAAACGAATTGCCATGGAAGATGCGCGCATCTCCGCGAAACGCGAAATCGAAGGCCTAGAGAAACTCAAAGCAGACAAAGACCGTTTCAAAATCACCGCACCAGCCGATGGTTATTTCTACTACGGCAGCATCGAAGACGGACGCTGGACCACGGGTGATGCGGTGAAAGGCCTCGTCGTTCATGGAGCGGTGATGGTGAAAAAAACATTCGCCGTAATCATTCCTAGCACCTCGAAGATGACCTTAGAATCATTTGTCGATGAACCGACGATGCGCTTGATCAAGCAAGATTTGACTGGCTTCGCTTCTTTCTCAGGACGTGCCGACGTGACCTTTCCTGCAAAAATTGCTGAAGTGGCAAATGTGCCCGGCACCGATGGACGTTATCACGTTTCGATGACGGCTCAATACCCAGCAGAACTGCCAGCCATCGCTGGGACGAGTGCCAGTGTCAACATTACTGCTTACGAAAAAGCTAACGCCATCATCATTCCCGCTAATGCCTTGAAATCTACGCTCAACGGCACTTGGGAAGTAGAAGTCAAAAAAGGAGAAGGCACCGAGAAAGTCACCGTCACTCGCGGACTCACGTCTGGCGAAAAAGTCGAAATTCTTTCAGGCCTCACCAAAGATCAAACGATCATCACACCGTGATCACTACCTCCATGCGCCTAATTGCCACTCTATTCTGCTGTGCTGCGCTCGGCGCGGAAGAAGTGGACACGATGGTTCTTATTCCTAAGGAGCAAGTGACTGCTCAAGCAGTGCAAGCATCGATCACCCGCGGGGTGGATTATTTGATCCAGAAACAAAACAAAAATGGATCGTGGGGCGGACCTACCAGAACAAAAGGATTGAACATCTACGCGCCATTGCCCGGTGCTCATGATGCGTTTCTCGCAGGCGCCAGTGGTCTTGCTCTGGCAGGTTTGATTGATGCCCATGATCCACGACCAGAAGCAGAGCAGGCCATCAATAAAGGCCAGCAATGGATGGCGGAGAAACTCCCTAAGCTAAGACGCGCCGATGTCACCACTACTTACAATGCGTGGGGTCATGCCTATGGCCTACGGGCTCTCACAAGACTCTACCAACGCGCAGCCAATGACCCAGCCCAACAATCGGTCATTAAAATTCTGGCCCAAGAACAAGTGGATCTCGCGAACCGTTATGAAGACTTGAATGGTGGTTGGGGATACCTCGATGTTTTCGATGAGATTCGCACCCAGATCCCTAGCGGTATCACCACCTCGTTCACCTCCGCGACAGTATTGCTCGCGATGCATGAAGCTCGGGAAGTGATGGGCGTGACACTGAAGCAAAAAGCCATTGATTCCACTCTGGCATCAATTCGCCAACAACGTTTCCCAGACTTTACCTATGCCTACTCCTACGGTCATCACATGCATCCAGAAGGAGTGATCAATCGTCGCAATGGTTCACTCGCTCGCTCACAAGCATGCAATGCCATACTACGTGCCTTTGGTGATGAAAAAGTTACCGATGCCGTTTTATCCACGTGGGGAGATAACTTTATTGAGTTTGAGAAATGGTTAGATCACGGCCGCAAAAAGCCAGTCCCTCATGAATCCACTTTCAAAATTTCGGGTTATTTCTATTACTACGGTGTGTATTACTTTACCGAATCGGCAAAATTTTTGCCAATCGAAAAACAACGTGAACTCGCCAAAGGTCTAGCGCGTATTATTCTTACCCGACAAGAGAAAGACGGATCTTGGTGGGATTACCCACTCTACGATTACCATCAACCGTACGGCACTGGTTATTCGCTGATGGCACTCAAGTGGTGCCGCTCGGTGATGTCTCCTGCCGCTGCGAGCAACTAAGTTTCCTTAACTGCAGCATTTTCTGATGATTGTATTGTTCGATTTTGATGGCACCATTCTTCCATGGGATACGCAGAAACTTTTCTGCCATCACGTGCTGCGCGCATACCCCTGGCGACGGATGTTTTTGCTCGCCTATTTGCCACTGCTGCCATTTGCGAGTATTTTAGGGTCAGAAGGATTGAAGCGCGTATTTCTCTCGTTTCTATGGCGCTTGCCCGATGAAGAAGTGGCACGACTCGCAAAAGGCTTTGCAGAAGCATGGATTCCCAGCAGAGCATGGCCTGAAATGCTGGCCACCATTCGCCGACATCGTCATGCTGGTGACTACCTCATCTTAGTATCCGCCAGTCCTGAAATCTATGTGAAAGAAGTCGGGCGCATCCTTGGATTTGATCTAAGCCTCGGCACAGAAATGGGGCTAGTAGATCATCAACGATTGCTATTTCCTGATCTCATCAATAATAAAGGGCATAACAAAGTGGAGCGATTGCGCAAAGTACTAGATTCATCGTACTTTAACAAATCTGGTCAAATCACCAATGCTCACGGCTATACAGATAGTTGTGCTGATTTGCCGATGTTAACTCTTTGCCAGACCGCGACAGTGATCAATCCCAACAAAAAGCTTCTTGCGATTGCCGAATCAAACCAATGGGAAGTGCGCTACTACCCGCGGCCATGGAAGAACACATTGCATCGCTACCTGATGCGTGCCAAATATGTGTTAGGCCTCTGAGCGGTAGTCAAGTAACACCGCCGTGATCGCTTGCTGATTTGCCAGATGCACTCGTATTTCCGTGATGCCACGCTTAGCTTGTAGTTTACTATTGATGCTCCATGCACCGTTACGCGGCAATTGTTTTTCTGTGCCATCTAGCACCGCCAATACCGTCAAAACATCTGTCGTCGCACTCATGCGGTAACGATAATCGACTTTGTATAAGCCCCTAAATGGTTCAATCACCTCTTTCAACCAACGCTGCGGCGAAGGTTGATACGGCAATGAACTCACCACATCGTTCCAGTTCACGGCATCACCATCAACACAAGGAACTCGCGCAATGCCGGCAGCCATCCATGAAAGAATGCTGCGATGGTCGCCACTAAAATCAATCGCGTAAAATACACCATCCGAAACAAAAGCCGTCAATCGTGCATCGGTCAGAGAAGAAACAAACCGATAACGACCATTTTCGTCAAAATCCATCGTTACTGTTTCCTCCTGTACATCACCATGTTGATCCGTTATTTGATAGCGATACAATCCCGGAAGCCAATGGTAAAAAATTTCGCTCCACAGTGGCAAGGGTAAGACAGATTCAACTACACTCTGCTCTTCCGGTATGCCCGATGTGAGAAACTGCTGTTTCTTTCCGTTCTCTGATGTTAGCGAAAAATGCTTCAGGCAAAACGCACGTGTCGGCGACCCCAAGGAAGCAGTTGACTGAATCTGCATATGCAAATGCGGCACTGGTGAGCGACCACTATTGCCAACCTCACCAATGAAGGTTCCCACCAAAACCCGCTGACCTAACGAAACCGCGACCGTGCCTTTTTTGAAATGCGCCAGCATCACGGTATAACCTATATCACTTTTGATCATCACATAGTTACCCCAATTTTCGTCTGGATTATTGCCACCAGGAGTATTGTCCACCACGTGATTGACTACCGCAGTAATCCACCCATTGCAGGGGGCAAGAACCGCAGTGCCGAAGCTATAAAAATCTTCGAGATTGATTCCTTGGCCAACATATTTTTGCCCATCCACTTCGGTTTCAAAATCTAACGCATATCTCCATGCGCCACGGTGAGTGAGTGGTCCAGAAAACGCTTGAGTCACCGTTCTTTTGCCCACGAATGGCAAATACAAACCAGGCATGGCAAGATGCGGAAAACGCTTTTTATCTAACAATATCTTTTGCGCCGCTGACTCGGGAAGCATGCCAGGCGCGGGCGATGGCACCAAGGAACCCGCCGTGCGTCGCTGGCGCAGCGCATAGACGGTGCCTAAGACTACCACATTATAAGGCAATGCACTTACCGGCAAACGAAAGGTACCTAACAGAACAGAAAGCGCTATTGCCATGAAGGCGCACATCGTAGAACCTGCACAGACTAACAGAACACTTGATTTCGAAGTGATGTAATACCCTGCGCCGAGGGCAATGCCGCACAGCAGAAAATTAAAACTACACCACGCCATCGAACTAGGTTCTATTGCATAGCCAAACATCGATAAGGTAAAAACTCCCACAGAAATCGAGATCGTCGCCATGGTGGTACTCAGGGGTGAGACCATCATCAATGAAAGAAAGACCAACACGCCAGGAAGTGCGTGGGCCTGAAAAATCATCGCTCCAAAAGCTTGGAAAATCACCCGTACCATCGCAGGCAGCATCGGTAATTCTAACCACGAGGGAGTAGAGGACGCTATGGTATAGGGCAATCCATACGCCAACATCACCGAGAGACTAACCACATAAGATGTCAGCACCGCTGGAATACTGTGAGCTGATAATCCCCATTGCGACGACATCCATGTTTGCAAGGTCACCGTGATGAAAAAACCACCTACTATGGACGTAGTAAAATACAGCAACAGCATGCCTGCGGAAAAATGGTAATTTTGATGCAAGTAGGCGATGGAAAACGAGATCAGCAAGGAATTAAACAGCAAAAAACCATTGCGAATATTGGTGCGATCATAACCCAGCCACCAAGCCAGCAAGGCCGTGCTGAGAGCACCAAACAGTCCTATGCTACCGATGATTGGCGTAAACATGCTTATCGCCAATAACATCCAACCTAAGCGCGGATTGTTAGAAAAAAACAATACTGCATAAGCACGTGGAATCCCGTGCATGAGAACATTTCCTAACGGAATGTTCTCATGAGGAGTATCATGATCTGCAATCGGAATCATAAAGTTACAATAGATTTTAAGCCAAATGCGAAGGCACCAATTCTAGCTCTTGAACGTAAGACAAATCCTCGCGTTTTTTAATCACATGCACCTGTTGGTCTTCGCCGATCAGCACCACCGCTGGGCGGTAAGTGATAAACTGCATCGATTGCGTGACGTTATAGGCACCCACTGGATGCATCACCACGCGGTCGCCAGTGGTCAACGATGGCAATGGCGCTTCTTCGCGAATGACATCAATATTCATGCACAAACAACCATAAACTGTAGTCGCTGTGGGAGCATCCAAACAAGGGCGAGCAGGTAAAATCCGTGGCTGATACCATGTCGCCGTATAAAGCAAATTCACGCCCGCATCCAAGACTAACGCATTTTTGCTGCTGGCCGCAATTGTCACTGCGCCACCACCTTTGCCATAGGCCGACATCGCGGTATGGATGGTGCTTGCTTCGGTATGACGTTTTTTCACCGCCACTACGCTGGAGATTAAATAACCCGCATCGTCCACCAATGCTCGTCCTGTTTCTAGATAGAGTTTGGGCAATGTCCGCCCCGCTGGCCAGAGCTGCGTGATCGTATCACAGATCGCCTCGGCATAACGATCTAACGAGGGCGTAGAATGCTCTGCCGCTAAGTACTGCAAATGCAATCGCGCATGAGAAGCAAATCCTCCACCCATGTTCAAATAGCGAATCGGCGGTGCACCCAGCGATTCTGCTTCAAGCGCGAGCCCGACCATTTTTTTCGCGGCGATGCGATAGAAGTCAGGCTCCAAGATAAATGTCCCGATGTGACAATGAAGCCCCTGCAAACGCAACTGCGGGGTGGCAATAATACGTCGTACTACTTGCATCACTTCACCATTGTCACCATTGAATCCAAACTTCGACCACACAGTATGATCACCGGTGCTGAGAAAGACGCGCAGTGCGATGGCTACTGGTTCACTTCTCCCTTTCGCTAAATTGGTGATCGTCAGCAACTCATCCAAGTTATCAACCTGAATCATCGCCTGCTCATCAATCGCGCGTTGCAGTTCGTGCAGTTGTTTATACGGACCATTAAAAATAATCTGATTCCCAGGAATGCCATTGCCGCGCGCTTTTTCATATTCAAATCCAGAAACAACTTCAGCAATGGAACCTTCTTGATGAAATACATGGCAAATCGCATTCAAATAATTTGTTTTGTACGACCACGCGAACTGCACATCAGGATAACGACGACTAAAGGCTCGATGCGCTTCACGATATTTTTCGCGCAAGGCTTTTTCGGAAAATACAAACAAAGGGCTACCAAAATCATTGGCTAACGATTCTACGGAAACTCCATCAATCTCCGAGCAACTGGGAGAAGTTCCTAGACGAAACGGATTGACCGGACCCGCATTCAAGCGTTGCACAGTAGGACGTGTGTAGGGAAGTCGTGACATAAAATTAAATGAGTTGTTTTTTGTTAGATGAAAAATCCGCACTGGTTGCTAGCTCAGCAAGTTGATTGATGTGACCTAACACTTCAATCTGGTGCCGCACATAAAAATGCCCCGCTGGGCATGGCGGAAGTTTGATCGAAATGTTGTCATCGATCATGATCCTAATTAGCGCAGAGGCGAAATTGACACCAAATTGAGCCGGAAAATCCACCCATGCAGGGAATCGTGGATTGATTTCGATCAACGAATACTTTTGATCTGCTTCATCTAACATTACTTCTACTTCAAATGGACCGCGCCATTTTAGTGCGGCAATGAGTTTCTCGCACATCGCCTGCAATGCGCTGTCGTGAATCGTGATCGCGCCACTGCCTTTGCCTTTTTCACTGATGATCGTTTTGCGGATGCAGCACAGTCCGATGATGCCACCTAGGCCGTCACCGATGCCCATGGCGTTGAATTCGCCCCCGCTGATGCATTCTTGAATGATCGCTGGCGCACCCCATTCCGCAAGAAGTTTATTCATCGCCGCAATCAACTCATGGTCATTGAAAACTTTTTTGGCATCGTAGTATTGTCCTTTAACCATCACCGGATATCCAAACTCACGCGCTGCTTGCACGGCAGTGGCGGTGTCATAGACTGCTTCTGTTAGAGGGACTTTTAACTCGCATGCTTTGACAAGTGATTCCAGATGATTTTTTGCACGACGGTGCAAGGATTCCATTTCTGGCAAAAATGTTTTCCAGCCGTTTTTCGTGAGACGGTCTTCGACATAAACTAACAACTCAATCTCCGCATCCAATGTCGGAAGAAAATAATCAAATGGCGACAGCGCATGAATTTCCTCCAAACGTTGCAAGTACAAATCTGCCCCTGCACTCGGGTATGGCATGGTATAAACCACATCTGGTCCACCTTCGACATAGATGCCACTCTCTAACGCATCATACACTAGCCCTACGATAAATGCGTTTGGATAGGAGCGTCGAATGCTACGAATGATGCTCGCGCCTGGTTGCGGATTATCGCCGCGGTGCAGACCGCTCACGGCGATGCGTAATGGTTCTTGATTCATGCTTTCCATCCGATGGTTTCTAGTTCGTCAAAAAATCCTTCAAGATCACGACGTGCGGTGTTTTCATCCACTTCGTATTTTTCCTGCATCGCCTCAAGAATTTGTGCCTCGGTCATGCCAGTTTGCAACATTTTCACCAACACTAATCCAGTGGTGTTCAGTTGATACGTCTCACCGCGCACCGGATCAAAGGCGAAACCACGGTCATTGAGCAACAAATCAGATAATTGTGTTTTCATTACGAGTGGTTGTTTATTTTGCTTTTTTGCCCGCTAACAAATCATAGCCTTCTTGGGCATATTGATACGTTGGTTGCAATGCGAGGATTTTGCTAAACCCTTGCATGGCTTCACGTTTGTTACCGACATAAAAATCGGACCACGCCGCAC
Source organism: Akkermansiaceae bacterium (assembly GCA_903878115.1). Lineage (GTDB taxonomy): Bacteria > Verrucomicrobiota > Verrucomicrobiia > Verrucomicrobiales > Akkermansiaceae > UBA956. The sequence continues at coordinate 9,691 of CAIRGO010000132.1, forward strand.
CACTCATCGCATCAATGTCATCGGGATAGAAGGAAAGAATTCGTTTATACATCGACAAAGATTTGCGATAGTCCCTAGTTGCATAAGCCTGCGCCGCCAGCACCATGGATGCACGATAGTTACTGGGAACAAGTCGCACCAATCCTTCTGCAGCTCGTTTGATTTTCACCTCGTCTTTCACACCCTGCGCCACATCAAGCAGACCGATCGCACAATTGATCGATGATGGTTCAATTTTTTGCGCCGCGAGATACGTCTCCTCTGCTTTGATGTAATCATTTTTCAGATACGATAGCCATGCGTAGCGAATCAAACTAAGAAATTTGTCGCCATCGGTTTTTTGATACATGACCAAATTTTTGATTGCTTCATCGTATTCTTTGTTAGTTTCCGCAGTCTTCGATGCCTCCCAATATTCAGCACTCGTTTTGGTCGGTTTTTCTTCTGGCTTTTGCGGTTCTGCAACGCCCGTAAGCATCAACAATCCAGGCAAGATAAGCGGGATCGAACGACGAAGCCAAACAACAGGTGAGAACAAATGCGCGAGGGTTGTGTTTTTATTTTTCATATCGGTAGTGCTTGCGTTACGAGTGAAGTAAACCATCCCCACGTAAAGATATGATGTGAATAATGATTTTTTTTGTAAAGAGTTTGTTAAGCTTATGGCTTCTATGAAAGACCGCTCGCAGCCCTTGTTATAATGACGGCATCACAATTTGTGAAAATGATGCTATGCATTTGAATGCGTTTTCGCAGTAACCGGAATTTTGAGTGGTGGAATTCTTTTTCTCTAAAAACGCACCAAAGGTGCAAGCGCTCCAGAGCCTCATGGACGTGCTATGGGAAGACTGTGAGTTTTTTTGTAGAGAGTTTGATAAGATGATGGCCTCTCAAACACTCAACAGAAACTGATCTTCGTTCTTCAACTCACCGATCAAGCGCATGCGATAGACGTGCTTGGCGGGGTCGATGAATCCTTGCGATAGACCCGCTTGTGAGAACACCACTGCATTCCCATCCGATTCTTCCCAGTGTAGCAATGCTCTGCCGCCTGGGTTCACACATTGCGCATATAAGTTGTGATCAAACTCTTCTTTTTCATGCACTTCTCCATCGTGAATATGGACCGTAGGAAAATACAAACGATCAGCAAGTCGAGTAGGAAAAGTCATCGCCATGGGATGAATTTTTTGCCGTCCTAGTTTGAACTTGAATACGGCAAAGCCATAATCTTTATAAATGCCTATTTTTTCCAACGCTCCTTCTGGCAAACGAAAGCGCTGATCCAGACGAGAAAAATCTGCCATCTGCGGCACAAATGATGCCTCAAAGGAACCCACTTGATGCACTTTGAGTTCGCCCAGCGGAGCGGGTGCCGGACCACCAAATGGATCAGCACCCGAATCGCTTCTAGTAAAACCTCTATCGAGCGATGAGAAAAAATTTGGGAACTTACTTAGGTCGATAAATTTAACCGCATCTTCTGCCGAGCCGATAACCACAGGCAAGGGTAACACCATCGCCACCTCGGTAGGCGTATCAACATTCATCGCGTACACCAAACCTTGTCGCGCGGCAGCCACCATACGAGCAAAAATTCGTGTATTGCTGACCTCACTCACTTTTCCCGAAAACATGCACATGACAATGCCCATATTAGTCAAAATTTCTGAGTTGTCATGACAATAACAGCGCTGGTCAATGGATCAGATCAATTTTCATTGGCTCCGCCACGGGATGTTTGATTGACGTATGGTAACGTATCGATAGCATCAGGGAATGAATGCAGCCTATCGACAATTACTTCTGGTTACGGGAGTTTGTCTAGGATTGTCGTCTTTTTCATCGGCGGATGAGCCGAAAGATTGGCGCACCGAATTACTGGCAGCAGAGAAAATCCCCACCGATACGGATTCGCTCAAAGCATTGAGTCAGAAGTTTCATCTCTCTAGTGATCAATTTGAAAATGCAGTGCAGCGGCTGAGTGCAGACCAATTCGCCAAGCGTCAACAAGCGCAAAGTGAGATGTTACTGATGGGCCGGGATGTGTTGCCGCTGATCCGCAAATTGCCTGATTCAGGCAGTCCTGAAGTGCGAGGCCGGCTTGCGGAAATTGTGCGGATTCTAGAAACGAACGACCGCTGTAGCAAAGATGAAATGTTGCGTTTGGCCGTGACTGGGTTGCTGCAACAGCGGGAAAATCCCAATGCGGTGCACGAATCTCAAAAAATGTTTGTCGAGATGTTTTCTGAACCCGCTGGGTCGCTGACAAAGGGCTATCGACGCATGAATTTTGTGGCATCGCCAGGCAAGGACGGCAAGGTGGAAAATGGCATGGCCCAGTTTTGGGGAAGTAAAAATCAGGACGAAGGAGACCAGCGATTGGTGCTGGATGCGAAGTCCGTCACTGGTGAAGCCGAGTTTCCAAAAAAGTTTCACATCGAGGTCAAAATTAGTGGACTAGCCGGAGGCGAGGGAGCCTATCATGTGGGGGTTTCTGTGGGCAATGTGCGCGCTCTATTTCATCCTGGATTTACCGATGGCGGCTTTCGTATCGAACGAGTGGACAATCATCAAGTCTTAGTCCCTAACATGAACATGGGGTTTGATCCACCAGTGGATAAGTTGCTGCGCATGCAAGTGAAGGTCGAACGACTAAACAACTTGCAAGCAAAAATGGAGGTAGTGATCATCAGTGGCAAAGATCAATTTCACAACAGTGCGACACTGCGCCTAAGTGATGTAGGAAAGTTCGACAAGATCAGCCTCGATCGCAGTGGTAGGACAGGCGGCGATGCCATCTTTGATGATCTACTGGTCGATTTTTCTGGCAACTAGATATTGGCAATAAAATCATCACGCCGACGAATTTATCCATCAATGTAGATCCGCGAGACGCGTGGTGTGATGCCGGTAAAAATATGCCACGGGATGGTATCGGCTTTTGCCGCGACTTCGCTAACGGGAATGTGCGGCCCGAAGAGTTCTACTTCATCACCTTCGCAGACATCGGCGGCATCGGTGACATCGATCATCATTTGATCCATGGTAACACGACCGAGGATAGGAAAATATTTTCCTCTCACAAAAACCCGTGCTGCATGACCTGATACGTGACGTGGATAACCATCACCGTAACCGATGCCAATGGTGGCAACAACAGTAGGACGTTGCGTAACAAATTCCCTGCCGTAAGAAACACCATGTCCTGCGGGCAATTCACGGATCAAAGTGACACGTGATTTCAGGCTCATCACGGTGCGCAATTTTTTCTGAAACTCTGGCAACGGTGATACTCCGTATAACATCAGCCCCGGTCGCGATAGATTACATTCTAACGGATCATAACCTAACAACCCTGCACTATTCGCCAAATGCCGCCACTTGAATGCCGCAGGACCTCCGAGATCATCGATGATTTTTGCAAAACGCAGGAATTGTTTTTTGGTAAATTCTTCATCTTCATCAGCCGACGGTAAATGCGAGCCGATGCCCTCTACTTCCAGCCCCGTGAAGGTGCGCAGCGTGGCAAGAACTTCTGGTAAATGATCTGCCACAAAACCACCGCGACCCATCCCGGTATCGACGGCTAGGTGCACGCGCAAGCATTTCCCCTGCTCACGGGCAATCTGATCAAACGAGCGTGCTTCGGCTATCGATGAAATACAGGGCGTCCAGTCATGTTCGACAATCTCTCTCCGCTCTTCCGACCATGTAGCGCCTAACAAATAAATCCGTATCGTGATGCCTGCGCGATGAATCCGCCGCGCTTCACCCACATTCGCAACGCCGAGAAAGGTCACACCTTGCTTGGCGAAAATCGCAGCGATGTCCTCTAATCCATGGCCATAGGCACCCGCTTTGACCACTGCCATCATTGCAATATTGGGCCAAACTTCATGGGCCACACGCAAATTATGTTGCAATGCTGAGGTGTTAATTTCCGCCCAAGCGCGTGGTGGCGAGATCGATTCTGTGGGTTCCACGTGTGTGATCATAACGTGCTCAAGTACGGTGGCAAGTGTTGTTTAGGGCTCTACGCGAAATGGCACGTTGGCCGTGGCCGCATGGCCTTTGCCATCGGTGACGAAAACAAATAATCGATAACTGCCAGGCTTTGCGGGAGCATGCATACAAATAGCCGCCGTATTGGGAAGATGCGCCGAAGTAGCGAGCATCGTTGGTTTGATTTCACGATTGTCTTTATCTTTGCGAATGTCGTCGCCATAGAGTTCCCATCGATAGCTTAAGCTGTCACCATCGGGATCTTTCGCCGTCACACTAGCAGTGATGTTGCTACCGATTTTTACGATTTTTTTATTCGCGTCACAAAGCATTGGCAAGATGTGCGGCGCGGCGTTCGGCACTTTTTTTCCTGTCCAAAAATTACGTAATTCATCAACACTCGCTGTGGTCTCACCTGTAGGAGTGCGCAGGCCAAACCAAGTAAAAGTGGCCTCTTGTTTTTGCCCCCATAAAAACGCATACGATCCGAAACAACGACCACTAGGTTTGATTGTTTTTTCGTACGCATTGCGCAACGTTTCAGCTTTTTCCGTGCTCGTCTGCTCCACTGGTCTGCCCCATGATGTTTTGGGACGCTCCCAATATCCAGCAGGGCCGAATTCGGTGACAACCCATGGTTTTTTCCATTGCGATTTTTCTAAATATCCCCTTAGCGCATGGAGACCTTGATAGGTATTGATGCCGATAATATCGAGATCAGGACAATTTTCTGCGACACCCTTTGCCTTTGCCGCCGAGAGCCCTGCCACAGCATTGATCGAAGGATGATTCGGATCGACCTCTTTCGCCATTTTGCATAGCGCATTAAGTTGCTTCCAGTAGTCCACATTCGTGCCATCACCTTCCGCTTCGTTGCCGATGTTCCAAAGCAATAATGCCGGCGCATCACGAAAGGTTTCGATGGTCTTACGCACCCGCGCTAACTGTCGCGCGCAGTGCTCTGGGTTGCGATAACTAAACCACGAGCATTCGCTCTCGATCCAAATCCCTGCGCATACCGTAAGTCCGAGTTTTTCCGCTTCTTCTAACAATTCTTTCAACCCATTCTCCGACCATGTTCGCACCGAATTTCCCCCAAGTTGAGAAAATAATGTTAGATCCTGGTCGCCACCGACTCCTTTGATAAAATACGGCACTCCGCCGCGTTGCAAACCAGTGTCGGTGATCGTAACGGGAATCGGTGCCGCGGAAGCTAACGCCACCATGATCAAGAAAATCGGCGCGATTTTTGTTAGGAGAGCGTTCATCCACCTCACGATGCTATTGCCCGGCGCAAATGTCAACCAGTTGTGCTAGGCACATCCAAGAATATTCAATGTCCTCAGTTAATGGTAAGAGTGTTAGGGATGGTCAACGAATGCGCACAAGAAGAATCTTATGAGATTACGGTGCGTTACCACTAATGGTGTATTGACCAATGCTAGAGTAGTTTGAATAGCCATCGGCTAGAATATCCCCACGTCCCACACCTGAAACACGCAGGAAGTAATTGCCAGCGGTCAGAGTCGCAGCAACGGAAGCGTCGGTGAGGGTATCGGGATTGGCGGAAGTAACCACTGCGCCAGTCTCATCAAGGATTTCTAAGAGCACATCAACGTTTTGGCCGTCGGCATCACCAAGAGCAGAGAACGAGCAAGAGCCGCCAATCGTACTGAAGCTGAAAACATCCTGATCGCCAGTCATTTCCAAAATACCACTGGCCGAGCGAGATCCGCTGCTGCCGCTCAATGAGGTGGCACTGACGATGCTGTTACTGACCTGATCAACTCGATAGCCGAAGCCGTTGAGGGTGGTGATTTTATTTAGATCGTTTTCTGTGTTGTTAGCGCTGAGATACTCGCCGCGCGACCATTGCACCAGTAGCTTGTAGTAGCCTACACCCATGATGGGGGCCCATCCTACTTCGCCAGTGCCATGCCCTTGATAGTAGGCTTCTGAAGGTGAAATACGTCCGTCGTGAGCTAGGGAAAGCGTATGACCGATTTCATGTGAAGTGGCCTCGGCAATGTAGCGTGGAACATTGGACAATTGATCCGAAAATACCCAGCAAGGAGTGTCGCCAGTCCAGGTAAACGAGTTTAGGTAAGCTACGCCACCAGCGGTGCCAAACCATTCATTGTCCGGAGTGATGATGCAACGAATGCGACGATTGGAAGGCGCGGCCAAAAAGACGCTTTCTTCGGTGGTGACATTGATTTGGAAGGGAGAGTAGTCCTCAGCCGTGCGACGGCAAACTTCCAGCATTTGCGCATTGGTCAGAGTGCCCACGACGCCAGTAGCAGTGATTGTACCGCCTCCAGCCCACTGTGTTCCAGAAACTACTTGACCGTCCATGTCCAAATAAGCAACGGCGACCGCACCTGGCAAGCTGTTGAATACAGGAACAGTGCTAGGGGGAGAATCGTCGTTGATGATCGAGCCCACCGCTTGAGAATCACTGCGCATTGAGCCAAATAGAATGACACTAGAGAAAGCCTCACAGGACAGGGTAACAAACATAATATCTCAAAACAAACGATTCCACCTGCCACAAAGTGACAATAAGTTTTCAATGGAAAAAATGCACAAACTGACATATATTTTTCTAAGGAAAATTGCCAAGGCGTGTCATATTCTACAGCAGCTCATAAGAGATCTTTAATACGAAACAAAAATATGAAAATTCAGACTTCGACTCATCCCTTGTCGCGCACCATTGTAGCCATGATCATGGTCACGGCGTTCACTTTATCTTGCGCTGTTTCTAGGGCTGCGATGTTGGCACCAGAGGACGGCGGGCCTACAGGCCCCAAAGACTGGCCAGTGGATGCCACGAAACATGTGGTCGTGATCAAGCGCGATGCGGCCGATGAGAAACAATCAGCGATAATTGCTGCTGCCGAAGCTACTCTGGCTTCTCAGCAGGCAATACAAAAAGCAGCGGAGGAGTCAAAAAAAGCCGATCCCGCTGCGGCAGCTATTCCGCAGGACGACAAGACTTGGTGGTATGAGGAAAAACTCGGCACCCGCATTCCTTATGCCATCACCAACGAGGCGATCACGTACTATGCAGAGTTCGTAAACAATCTCGGTAAAAAAGCATTCAAAAGTTACGCGCAGCCTTCCAGCAGTCTGGATTATCATGCGAGTGTGACGTCGCTTATCGCATTCTCGATAGATGAAAAAACATTTAAGGACGTGAATGTGGTGACGATGAATCTTACCTTTTCCGCAAACTTCACCGCAGAGGCGACATCCGGATTGGGATTCTCGAAAACGCGGGTCGTGGTATTGGATGCCTCGAACAAAGTGCTGCACATTTCTGGAGACGGGCCCACGGAAGCCGCGATCTTGATGCTTTGAATGGGCGATTAATCTTTTGGCGGCCAAACGACGTCGCCTAGTTCATCAGGTAGTTGGGTAGGATCCACCGGATAGATTAGAGAGAGGTCCATCTGCGATTGCGAGCCTTGAAGAAATTCCAGTTCTTCCGGCGCACCGATGATGAGTCATAGCACTTCTTCCTCTGTATCATTGAATACTTGTCGGAGTTGATCGGGACCAACCAACACGCCACCATATTTCGACAGAGTAAGAGTTTCTTCACCGATTCTGATTCGGTCCGTACCTTCGAGCACAAAATAAAATTCCTCTGCTCGTATGCGTTTATGGAGGATGTTGGCACTTTGGGGAGGCAATCTCCACAGACGCGCGCCCATATTTTCGCTGCCAGTCCGCTCGAGATATTCGGCATTGGGGATTTTCATCAAGTGGGACACTCGCCAACAGAGATCCTCTGGCGTGATGAGATGATATCCTGTGACAGCTTTCATAATGGTGGTTGATTCTATAATCATTCATCGCGTTCCTGACAAATAGTTTTGCAATGGCGGCCACGATTGCACATTGACAACTGAGCAAGATGATCATATTAGAAGGACGAAACAAATAACTGTCATGAAAATACATCGCACATTTTGCCTTCTCTCCGTGGTATCTCTCGGCGTTCTGACTTCGCTCGATGCGAGAACCTGGAAAGAGGCCGGTTCTGATCGGACAGTAGAGGGTGAGTATGTGCGAATGGAGGGTGACCAGGTGGTAATCGTGCGCAGGAGCGGTCAATCTTTGAAAATACCGTTGGAGAAATTGACGGATGAAGATAAAAAATTCATCGAAGAAAAGTCTGCCACCAAGCCAGATGCAGCAGCCACTGAAGTGTTCAAGTGGGAAACAGATTTCGAAGTCGCCAAGAAACGCGCCAAGGACGAGAACAAGACAATTCTAGCAGATTTTACAGGTTCAGATTGGTGCGGTTGGTGCATCAAGCTCAAGAAGGAGGTTTTTGATCAGGCTGCATTTCAAGAATACGCGAAGAAAAATCTGATCATGCTTGAGCTAGATTTTCCCCACAATAAGAAGCTGCCAGCCAAGGAGCAAAAGCAAAACAATGCACTAAACGAGGAATTCAAGGTGCAAGGTTTTCCTACCATCTTACTGCTCGACGCGGATGGCAAGGAGGTCGGACGCACTGGTTATCAACCAGGCGGTCCAGAAAAATACATTGAGCACGTAAAGGGCTTACTGAAAAAGTAAGCATTCATCTGCTGGCGGTGATGTAAGTGAAGCCCTCGCAGCATAGGGTCACGAGAATAATTTTCGATCTAAGCTGCGGTATTGAATGGCTTCTAAAATATGCTGCGACTGGATCGAGCTCGAGCCATCAAGATCGGCGATGGTGCGGGCGACTTTGAGAATGCGGTCGTGGGCGCGGGCAGAAAAGTTCATGCTTTCCATGGCCTGCTCCAAGTACTGAGAACTGGTGTGATCGAGTTGACAATGTTCTTTCACCAGACGCGCTGACATCGCGGCATTGGTATTGGTGCCTTTGTTCTTGGTGAAACGCTGCGTTTGGATTTGTCTCGCTACCGCCACCCGTTCCCGGATAGTGGCTGAATTTTCTCCTGAGCTAATCGATGAGAGTTCTTTGAAATCAACCAATGGCACCTCGACATGGATATCGATTCGATCCAACAAAGGGCCAGAAATTTTTTGCCGATATTTTTCAATCGTCCGCGAGCCACAGCGGCACTCGCGTTTGGGATCGCCGTAGTAACCACACGGGCATGGATTCATCGCCGCGACTAACATAAAACGAGAGGGAAATGTCAACGAGCCTGCGGCACGGGAGATGGTGACGTGACCATCTTCTAACGGTTGGCGCATCACTTCTAAGGTTTGCCGACGAAACTCAGGAAGTTCATCCAAAAATAGCAGTCCATTGTGCGATAGTGATACCTCGCCAGGTCCAGGATTGCTGCCACCGCCTAGCAAGCCCGCATCGGAAATGGTGTGATGCGGCGCGCGATACGGACGCGTGGTGATGAATGAGCGTTTGGTATCGAGAAAGCCAGCTATGGAATGTATTTTCGTAGTTTCGATCGCCTCGTCTTCGCTCATATCGGGCAAAATACTGGGCAGCCGTTTTGCCAACATCGATTTCCCCGTTCCTGGTGGACCGACCATCAAAATGTTATGTCCGCCGGTGGCTGCTACTTCGAGTGCGCGTTTGACTTGATATTGTCCTTTGACCTCATCGAAATCGACATCGTAATGACGATGCGCATCAAAAAACGCCACGCGGTCCAATCGGTGCGGCGCTATCGTTTCCGTGCCCAATAAATAATCCCATGTTTGGCGCAAGTTGGTCACGCCGATTACGTCGATGCCATCGACGATCGCTGCTTCTGCGGCATTTGCCTCAGGTACGATCAATCGCCGCTTTCCGCGTGCTTTGGCTTCTAGCGCGATCGATAGCGCACCTTTGATCGAACGCACAGTGCCATCGAGTGCTAACTCTCCAACCACATAAACATCATCCGCCGGCAAGGTGAGCTCTGCGCACGCAGAAGCCATGGCAAGGGCGATTGGCAAATCAAATGATGGCCCCTCTTTCTTCAAATCCGCAGGAGCTAGATTCACCGTCTTGCTGCCGTCGCTCAAGGTCATCGCGGAGGCAAGGATCGCCGAGGTTACACGCTGAATGGATTCACGCACCGCAGCATCGGGTAAACCGACGACAAAAATCTGCGGTTTTTCTGAACCCCAGGCATTCACCTCTACTTCTACTTCTTGCGCATCAACACCGCGCAATGCTGCTGAATAAATACGAGTAATCATCTGAACAGTTCTCAGCAAAATAAATTTTCTGCCAACTGGCAACAGAAATCTGTTTGCTTAGAAATTATTTCATCCATGAAAAAGTTTCATGTATGCGACAATTTGGCACAGTTGCGACACAATGCATCGGTCATTTTGGTAAATGCAATAGGCAAGAGAAACAGCAACCTTATATCTAACAAGCATCGCAGCGAATTGCAAGCTAGGGGCATGAATCATGCTAAACTAAGTTTAGCTGACTATTTTTCTAAAAAAAAGAACGGTCGTCAGTTGCAGACGCAAAAATTTAGACTACATTGATTTGCGCTGGCGTTATTACATTAGCAACACAAACGAAGGAGACAATATTATGGCATCAGAATTTGATAGTAGCATGAAAGCATACATGAAGGAGATCGCAAGAACTCCTCTTCTCACCCCCGAGGATGAAATTAAGCTAGCGAAAAAAATCAAAAAGGGCGACCAGGCAGCGCGCAATTTGATGATTCAGGCCAACTTGCGTCTGGTGGTGAAAATCGCCCAAGATTACTCTGGTTACGGCATGCCCGTAGCTGATTTGATCTCAGAAGGAAATATCGGCTTGATGAAAGCTGTCGATCGTTTCGAGCCAGTCAAAGGTGGCAAACTCAGCACCTACGCAGCATGGTGGATCAAGCAATCGATCAAACGCGCTCTTGCCAACCAAAGCAAAACGATTCGTCTTCCCGTCCACATGGTGGACAAAATCGCTAAACTGCGTCGCATCACTGCGATGCTAACAGAGGCTTATGGCCGTGAACCGACCGATGAGGAGCTAGCCGAGGAAACAGGTATCCCGCGCAAAAAGATCGCGATGCTGAAACAAGCTTCGCAGCGCCCAACCTCACTTGATGCTCCGATCAACGAAGGTGAATCAACTGCCTATGGCGAAATCATCGGCGATGAAAAAGCATCGAATCCGTTAGATTTGCTAACTGACAAAAATCTCCACGACAACCTTGACGGCCTGCTCACCATGCTCGATAGCCGTGAACGTGCGATCATCGATGAGCGCTTCGGTCTCACCGGCAAACGCCCGCTGACCTTAGAAGAAGTTGGACGTGAATTTGGCGTCACCCGCGAGCGGATTCGCCAGTTGCAAAACAGCGCGCTCACCAAAATGCGCAATGCTCTTCGCAGAAAAGACAAATCAACCGTTGCCGAACAAGACGGTGATTGGGCAGACGCCTATTGATTTGTTAGACTCACCCACTCACAAAAAATCCTGACTTCTCACGAGGTCAGGATTTTTTTAATGGGGAATTTTCTTGTTACGCTAACGATGGCACGCTCACCGCGGTGTTGGTGTCAGCTTCATAATCCACACCATCGAGACCGAAGCCGAACAGACGGAGGAAGCTTGATTGATAACCAGCGAAATCTGCCATGCTGAGGAAATTTTCTGTGTTCACCTGTTGCCAACGCTCACCGACTAATGCCTGCACGCTGGGATTCATTTCCCAATCATCAATGCGGATTCGCCCAGCTTCGTCAGGCTGTGGATTGCCACTATAGAGTCGATCACGGAACAATCGATCCATTTGCTCGATGGTGTCTTCATGGGTGCCATCTGCTTTCATCACTTTGTAAAGTAATGAAATATAGAGCGGCACTACGGGAATCGCTGAGCTCGCTTGAGTCACGAGCGCTTTGTTCACCGAGACCCAGGCTTTTCCACCTAGCGGGGCAAGTTTTTCATCTAACGCTTTTTGCACACGTTCTAAATCTTCCTTTGCGCGACCAATGGTGCCGTTTTTATAAATCGGCCACGTTACTTCTGGTCCGATGTAGGAATACGCCACCGTCTGTGTGCCAGGAGCAATCACTCCAGCGGCCAATAGATCATCGATCCAGAATTCCCAATCTTCGCCGCCCATGACCGCCACTGTCTGCGCGATATCGTCGCCCTCAGCAGCGGGTAGCGTTACCTCATCAACAACACCGGTAGTGGTGTTGAGGTTTTTGTTCGTGAATGATTGGCCGATGGGCTTGAGCACGGATTTAAAAACTTCGCCCGTCGTTGGATGAGTGCGTCGCGGTGATGCTAAGCTGTAGATCACGCAGTCCACTTGGCCCAAATCAGCTTTAATAGCGGCGATTACTTCAGCTTTCATGGCCGAGGAAAAGGCATCGCCATTGAATGACCGCGCATAGAGTCCAGCAGCAGAAGCTTCGCGTTCGAACGCCGCCGAGTTATACCAACCAGCTGTGCCACAACGATCTGCTTCGCTCGGTTTTTCGAAAAATACGCCTATGGTGGCAGCGTTGCCGCCGAATGCCGCTGCAATGCGCGAGGAAAGGCCATACCCCGTAGAGGAGCCGATCACTAATACTTTTTTCGGCGCACCCGCGATGAGTCCGCGCTTTTTGACAACAGCAATTTGCTCTGCCACGTGTTTCGCGCATCCCTCAGGATGAGCAGTAGTGCAAATGAATCCACGAATTTTTGGAACAACGATCATAACGGCGTTCATGTTAATCCGCAAACCGACGATGGCAACACTGTTTTTTTATCTAGCATCGATGGAGCGCGGACTTTAGTCCGCTTCAAAGAATCATGCTCTACCGCACTCATTATGCTATTCATTTTTCAAGATGCGGACTAAAGTCCGCGCTCCACATGAACAAGGGAATCTATAATCGTGGATACCTGCCACACTGGGATTTTCCTCGTGCTCTGCAAGTGGTAAATTTTCGACTAGCGGATTCCGTGCCCGCATCGGTGATTGAGAATTGGAAGAAGGAATTAGAAAAGATCACTGACGATGATGAACGTCATCGTCAACTGCATCGGAATATAGCTCATTATGAAGATGTTGGTTATGGCTCGGCCATTTTTCGTGACACGAGATGCGCTGAAATTGTTAAAGACGAACTGCTCAGACACGCGGGCAGTATGTATCAACTTCATGCATGGTGTGTGATGCCGAATCATGTGCATGTATTGACGATGCTTTCCGAGCATCAAGTCCTGTCTGATGTCGTGAAACAATGGAAAGGTGCAACGTCGATCAAGTTGAACCGCCTACTCGGGCAATCGGGCCGCTTGTGGCAGCCAGATTATTATGATCGCTATGTTCGTGATATGGATCACTTCTACAACTGCCGCAGTTATATCCGCAACAATCCGGTGAAAGCTGAGCTGTGTGAAAGACCAGAAGATTGGCAATATTCCTCAGCTGGGATGGAGCGCGGACTTTAGTCCGCTTCAATAAATCGTGTTACAAGATGCGGACTAAAGTCCGCGCTCCCAATTTGTGTTTTATTTCCTTAACCATTTCATTTACAGAAGTGCTTAGGACAGTATGATGAGTGTATTGAAATAACAAACTATAGACATAGTAATAAAAATCCTGCTGACATGTCTTGTCGGCATAGCTCACGCGGTGTCAGAAATTGCTTGGCCAGCAAATACTCCACCGCAAATTCAATCGATGTTAGTAACGGCGATGAAAACACACGATGAGCACCCTGCCCTACCCTATAAATTTGGTGGCAATTCACCCGAGGAAGGTGGCATGGATTGCTCTGGGGCGGTGACATTTATTCTGAAACAAGGTGGCATCACGCCGCCGCGCACGGCAGCAGCACAGCACGAGTGGCTAAAAAAACTACTACATTTATCGTAGTTCCCGCAAGCGCCAGAAGCATGGATGATGAGATTTATCAAAAGCTCCGCCCTGGGGATCTGATATTTTGGGCTTCAGATACGCCAGGAGTTGATACTCATCCTCACATGTGCACATGTATTTGGGCAAAGAAAAAACCGATGGGTTGCGCGTGATGATTGGCGCTAGCGATGGCAGATCATATCGGGGAAAAAAGTTGATCGGCTTTGGTATTGTCGATTTCAAAGTGCCGAAAGTGGGCAGCAAAACTCGAATCATCGGTTTTGGCCCCGTGCCACTTCCTTGAGTCGGGGTATATCGTCAGGGGCTAAAAGGTCATTTGTTTGTTTCACCTGCGTTCGTGGGTGCCTGCTCTACTTTGTCGATTATTCTTGACTTGTTAGGGGGAAATCGTTTTAACGGAATTCGAGATTATCTGAATGAATAGCACCAATCCACATAGTCGCTACAGAATGCATTCTGCTTACTGCGTGAAGGCCTTTTTACGCAATGGTTTTAGGCGTTTATTTTATTTCCCATTATTTTCACATCATAGTTCCTCGCGCTCGCACGGTAGATTCTGCGGACGATTCATCGGCAAAAATTTACATTTTTTTGCGAAGCCAGGTTTTACTTTAGTGGTGACGATTTCATTGCTAGTATTGCTAACCATGCTAGTGGTGGGGTTATTGAGTCTATCGACGCTGACCTTGCGTCGAGCCTCAGCGGATGCGGCGAATGCAGAGGCGCAGTCAAATGCGCGGATGGCGATGATGCTGGCGTTGGGGGAACTTCAGAAAAATCTTGGTAGAGATCAGGCGATCAGTGCGCCGGCAAGTCTGTTAGATAGAGAACCGAATACCCCAGAATTGAATGATGTGCAGAATCCACTGCTGACAGGAGTCTGGACGTCGCGGCGAGACGCTCTCGGCAGCCGACCGAATTATGACCGCGCTACTTCGTTCCGACGCTGGCTAGCATCAGATAGCAATAGTAATGCGATGGCACGGATGGATTTTGCACAGTCTGGTTCGTTTACCGAGCCAGTGACGATGGTCAAGGCGCCAACGGGAGTGGAGGCAAGTGCGACTGGTGTGGCGCGGGCAGGGCGGGTGAGAACCCCTCGTGGTGCTTATGCTTGGTGGGTAGGAGACGAAAACTGCAAAGCATACATCGGTATGCGCGACGATCTAAACCGCAATGATACCGCCACAGTTGCCGACCGTTTGGCCTCTGCGGCGACACCTGGCGCTCATGGCATTCGGGCGTTGGAGGGGTTTGAAGGGTTTCCCTCGAACACGACCACGAGCGATAAGTTGGTCACGAGGGCGGAGATAGATCTCGCGCAGTTTGGTAACAATCGTCCAGCAGCGATGTTTCATGACATTACACCGTTCTCTGAAAGTGTCATTGCGGATGTCAGCAGCGGTGGATTGCGACAGGACCTAAGCTTGTATCTGGATCGGCAGGACATCGACTGGCTTGAGGAATGGGGCTGGGCCGGAGGCAAATCAGGCATACCGACCGGTCCGCGCGGTCCTAATAATGATTATGCACTGAGTAATGCTCAGCAATATGATGTTTTGTCGTGGAAATCCCTGCATCACTGGTATAGCATGCACCGGCGGCAGTTATCAACGTCTGCGGGACTGCCGCTCACAGCGATGAGAAATTATGTTGACTACGACCCGGTAAGCAATGCGAAGTGGAATTCCAACGTCATGCGGATCAGCCCGGTGATGGTGAGGATGCAGATGATTATTTCTTATGGCGTTCGCCAGACCGCTGCGGCAACGGGCACAGATGGTCGTGTTACTTACGATCTTTTGATGTATAGTTATCCTGTATTGACTTTGTGGAATCCATACAGCGTGCCTCTTCAAGTGGATCAGTGGAGTGTGTTCCTGCATACTCTTCCACTTGAGCAAACCGTCTATCATAATGGTGTAAAAGTTAATCTCACCGGCGGGGGAACGCGCAATGGCAACTACAATTGGGGCTGGCCACACGGTAATATGGTCATGCGCTTTGGCGAAGGCACCCCTGCGGTCAGTTTGGCACCTGGCGAGGCAAAAATTTTAACCTACACGACATCGCAAGCTGGGGGCTTTAATGCACATGACATGGTGGAAGAGTTTCGTCCATGGCTGCCACCAGGAGCTGCGAATCCACGTGGTCAGATGGGGCAGGAGCGAAATCTCGGAACCATCACTGGCGCGCCTGGCGACCGGATTTCGATAGAAACCACGGGCTCAAGTTGGCATACATCGGCGAATTCTTACAGCAATTTCCAGACGACTTTCTGTTATCGGACTGAGTCCAAAGCGGTGCACCGCGGCCATCCAGTACAGTTCAAACAGCAGATGTTTACGGGGCAGGTAGCCTGGCGGGTTGAGTCGGATGCGGGCAATCCGATTCCTGATGTGATTTCGCGCACCAATTTTCCGAGCATGACGCTTGGGCAGTTGAATAATAGTGGATCACCGTTTCTTCATCTGGATGTGCGCCTCAAGACTCTCGATGAGGTCAGGCTGCCAAATAAAACATGGCTACACAATATTCCGCAGCACCCCTATGTGTCAGCCACATCGACCCAAAAGCATGGCAGCGAGGTGGACGCCGCGACTCTATTTTTCGCGCATCCATATACGTTATCATTCGAGCAGATCAACGGCATCGAAGGAGTGATTCAGAATCGTCCATTCTTTGGTTCCAGCAATCGTCCGGGTGGTCGCGGCACCATCATTGCTCAGGACATTCCGCTGGCTCCGCTGACATCGTTAGCACAGCTCCAAAACTTACCACAACTGCCGATGGAGGCATTGAACTGGAGCGGTTATTATTTTCAAAACCAAGCGATAGGCAATTCCTACGCATCGCCTGGGTTGCCACCGCAAAGCATTAAAGAACGTTCATTTCCCTTTTATTTGGGAGAATATTTTGCCTGGCAGGGCGGCGATATTGCTGGCAATTTTTACAATGATTGGACCTGGTTCAATAACTCCGATTATGAGGTCGCAAGCGCGCCTGCTGCTGTGATTGATCGTAGTTATGCGGCGAATCAGTTGTTGTTCGACTCCTATTTTTTCTCATCTCTCGCCGGCCAGCAGGGTGATATTTTCAGTCGCTACGGACGGCAACGGCAAACGCGTCAAGTGCTTCAGGACTTTTTTGATGGCACGCAATCGGCACCCAATGCGGCTTACCGCAGGAATCTTGGTTCGGCTACTCCGGCAAGCGTAGTGGCGTCGCTTTTCTCTGGCCGAGTGACTGCTACTGCGCATCAACGTGTGGCAGCGAATTTGATGGCGACTGGTGGGTTCAACGTGAACTCGACGTCGGTGGCCGCTTGGACGGCGATGTTGGCATCATCTCACTTGAAGCGTCCAGTAACACTCAGCAATCGGGGAGTTTTGCAAACACAAGCTCAGGCACGCTATGTGATATCCCGTTTCAGCGCTCCTCTTGGTGGCACAGCAGATAGTAAGCCGGCGTCGGAAAACAATCGCTGGCTGGGTTATCGCGAGCTGACTGAGGTCGAGATACGCGAGTTGGCAGTGGCGATTGTGAAGCAAGTGAAAAAGCGCGGGCCGTTCCGCTCTTTGGGCGAGTTTGTCAACCGGCGTCTGACGACGGATCGTGAACTGGCATTGTATGGTGCGCTGCAAGCGGCTCTGGAAGATCCGGCGGTGAGCATTAACTCGGCCTATCGTGGGCAAACGATTACAAAATCTGATCTTTCGCGCAAGTATGTGGCTCGCTACAAATTCGAGGAAGCGGCGCTGGGTTCAAGGTTTCAGGGCACGCCGGCCTACATTTCGCAGGCGGACATTCTCACCCCGATTGCACCCATTCTCAATGCTCGTTCTGATTGTTTTGTGATTCGTGGTTACGGCGAAGCTCGTTCGGCTGATGCGCAGACTGTCACGGCGCGGGCATGGTGTGAAGCTGTGGTGCAGCGAGTACCCGAATACGTGGATGCATTGGATGCGGCCCATGTCGCCCCTACTGCTCTAAGATCGGCCCTAAATCGCGCCTTCGGTCGTCGCTTTTTCATCAAATCATTCCGCTGGCTTCCTCGCGCAGAAATTGAACCCGTAACCGCTACTTCATGATCCGTTTCCTCGTTTTCATTTTCGTCGCCCTCTCGTCATTTCTGTTGATTGCACAGGAACCTGCAAAAGAGTCGGCGCGAGTTGAATTTCGCGTGACCCGCTTTGATCCGGGTGACGAGCCACCACCGAAGTTTAAGGTCGGCACTGGTGGCGGACAAGTGGAGTTGACCGTGCCACTGACGTTCATCGATGGACCTCACAAGGCTAGTCTGCGCGAGGATCGCTACTTAGACTTTTGGCGCGGTGATGGAGAGAAACCTGAGTTTTCCGTAGCGATCGAAGCCAATCAACGCAAGGATCTACTGATGATTTTTTTTCCGGTAGGCAGAAGTTTCAAAGTCATTAAAGTAGTAACGCCCGTGACGCAATTGCGCGGGACCGACCGCTATCTCGTGAATGCATCGAAGGATCAGATTGCAGTGAAAATAGGTAATGGCCAGCAAATAGTAATTGATTCGGGCAAATCCGGCATATTGAAGGGGCCTGGTGGGAGTGATGTGGTGAGTTTACCAGTGTTGATCAGTCAGCGGCAGGGTGAAGAATGGAAAACTGCGAGCACGGAAAACTGGTACTTTGATCCGCGATCCCGGGCATATCTTTTTGCTTACACGTCGGAGAGGACTGGGCATCTAACATTTCATGTGATCACCGAGCGTCTCTGAATGATTTACGACATCGTTGGCGCGTCAGACGGGCAGCAGTGCTAGAATGCTGATAAAATCTATTCAAAAATATAGCCTTGTCCACAAATTGGATTCGCTGCGGAATCACAAATCAAGGTTGACAACTCAGGGACGTGTGGCAGTTTCTGCGTCGAAATGTCAGACACTTTACTTCACACGCCACTCGAAGCAGCACACATTGAGCTAGGTGCTAAAATGGTGCCTTTTGGCGGTTGGTATATGCCAGTGCAATATACTTCGATCCTTGATGAACATGCCGCAGTACGAAATAACTGTGGTGTTTTTGATATTTCGCACATGGGTCAAGTGGTGATTGAGGGCGAGCAGGCTGAGTTTTGGTTGAACAAGATGCTGGCTAATAATGTGGCGGTTTTGCCAGCGGGTGGTGGTCAGTATTCATTTTTGCTGAATGAAAATGGTGGCGTGATCGATGACCTGATTATCTATCGCGAAAGTGCGACAAAATTTTTCGCAGTGATCAATGCATCGCGCATCAAGGAAGATATGGCACAGCTCAGTACTCATTTGCCAACCGATGTAGTGCTGACAAACGAGAGCGATCTGTGGGCCGGCCTAGCGGTTCAAGGGCCTCAAGCAAGCGCCGTATTTGCGCACATTTTCCCTAACGTAACATTGCCGCCGCGCAATGGTATTTTGCGATTCATGGAACAAGGTCAGGAATTAGTGGTCTGCCGCACTGGTTACACTGGTGAAGATGGTTTTGAATTTTTTAGCCCTGCGGAACATGGTGGCACATGGATGCACACATTCATCAAACACGGTGCTAAACCATGTGGTCTGGGAGCGCGTGATAGCCTGCGTTTGGAAATGGGCTACCCGCTGAATGGCAATGATCTATCTGAAGAACTCACTCCGCTTGAGGCTGGCTTGGGATTTTTTGTGGATCTCAATAAAGGCGATTTCATTGGTCGTGACGTGCTAGCGCGTCAAAAAACCGATGGCATCACCCGCAAATTAGTAGGCCTGCAATACAACGAAAAAGGCGCGCCGCCACGCGCTCATTATACCGTCGAAACACCCAGTGGCGAAGTGATTGGTGAACTCAGTAGTGGAGTGCATTCACCGAGTTTGCAAACCGGCATTGGCATGGCCTACGTGCCGATCGCCTATAGCAAGCTTGGCACGGATTTGTGTATCGACGTCAGAGGTAGAAAATTTTCTGCCAAAGTCGTGAAAAAACCATTTTACAAAACTGCTAACAAAGGAGCATAACTATCTCACACCATGAATATTCCATCTGATCTTCGTTACAATAGTTCACACGAATGGGTTCGCCTCGAAGGTGACATCATCACCGTAGGCATCACCGATCACGCCCAAGCTGAGCTAACAGATGTAGTATTCGTCGAACTTCCCGCTGTGGGCAGAAAAGTCGATCACGGCGATCCAACTGCCGTGGTAGAATCAGTCAAAGCCGCAAGTGATATTTATGCGCCGCTCTCAGGTGAAATCACCGAGGCCAATCCGGAAGTAGAAGCAGATCCTGCGCTCGTTAATACCGATCCTTATGGGAAGGGATGGATTTTCAAAATGCGTCTGAACGATGCCGCTTCAGTAAGCCAACTAATGGATGCCGCTGCCTACGCTGCGATGATTCATTGATCTTTACTTGCGGAGCGGGACAAAGAAAACAATTGCCAGCACCCTAAAAATCAACGATACATGAACCCATGAAAGTCGGAATCATGGTCAATGAGCGCAAGCCCGATGCGAGAGCTACGGTGCGGGCCTTGATGAATGTGCTCGTAGCGAGAAAAATCTCCGTCTTACTGCATCAACCTGCTGCGGCATTGATCGGCGCGAATGAATCTTACAGTGCTCAGGAACTAGCGCATGTGGCCGATGTGATTGCGGTATTAGGTGGTGATGGCACCATGTTGGCCGCGATGGAAAAACTTGGTGCTACTGATATTCCTGTAGCGGGCATCAACATCGGCACCTTAGGTTTTTTAACCAGTTGTACCGATGCTGAGCTAGAATTTTTCGCAGACTCACTTTTGAAAAATGATTACTCCACCAGTGAGCGATCGCTACTTCATTCGACGATCTTTCATGCAGATGGAAGCTATTCTGATTATACGGCATTGAATGAAATTGTGTTAGCTCGTGGACAAACGGGAAAACTCATTAGCTTACAAGCGATGATCAATGGCGAGTTGCTCAACCACTACCGCGCCGATGGATTGATCGTAGCAACTCCCACGGGTTCCACTGCCTACTCACTTTCTGCTGGTGGACCCTTGGTCAGTCCCGATGCAAAAGTATTTGTCATCACACCCATTTGCCCGCATTCATTGAGCTATCGCTCCTTAGTCATCAACGATAACTCAGAAGTGGAAATTATTCCTCAAGGGACCGTTGATGAGCCAATGTTTTTCACTGTTGATGGGCGCGACATCGTACCCATCTCCGCTGGTAGTTCGATTCGCGTAAAAAAATCACAACGATCATTCCGCCTGATCCGTCTAACAAATCTTTCCTATTACGAAGCGCTTCGTCAAAAGCTCGACTGGAAAGGGTAATGGGAGATTTCGTAGTGCTGGCGTAAAGCAGCGCCACCGCAGTAGAGCTAGATCAGTGGTAATTTGATACTGCTTATCTAGTAATTCAAAGTGCCGCCAACACTTGTGCCAAATGCTCTGCAGGTTTTACTTTTGCTAGGATTGATTTGATCGTGCCATCAGGATTGATAATCGCGGTGGTTCTTTCCGTGCCGAAGTAGGTTTTGCCATACATGCTTTTTTCTACCCATACGCCATAGGCATCGGCAATTCGATGATCTTCATCACTGAGGATCGGAAAAGGTAGAGAATGTTTTTTGATGAACTTTTCGTGGCTTTTGATCGAATCAATGCTCACACCAAAAACCTTAGCTTTGGCAGAAATACTGTCCCATCCATCGCGCAAGGCGCACGCTTGCGTGGTGCAACCGGGCGTATCATCTTTCGGATAGAAATACAGAACGACCGTTTGTCCGAAAAAATCAACAAGCGATACGATCGTCGGTTCGATGTATTCTCCGCCGATGACAGGTGCGGTAAACGACGGGGCTGGGCTGCCAGCTTCTGGGTGGGTACTCATGTGATAAAATAAAATGTTGTTAGATGGTCGAGGCTAAAAATCATTACCAGCCTTTTTTGCTGCCGACCATCATTGTCCAATGGATGCCTGCGATACCGATGCCGGTGCAGTTCGGCCCATCGCTAAACATGATAAAGCGATGTCCGTCTGAACCAAACCAACCGTTGTAAGCGGCTTGAAAATCTGTCGATCCCATAAAGATGTTTTCTCCAGAGGCATTGCCGTCAAATTGCGCGAGCGCTGCGCGATCCCAAGGAGTTTTTTTGTTAGGAACGGGAGATTCGTGAGCGAAAAACCCCTTAGATGCCATGTCGGAACTGTGTCCCGTGGCAGCATCGCTCAGTTTTTCTTCGATGCGCAGAGCGCGTAGGCCGATGACAGTGCGTTCGTAATTCACCACAGTGGCAAAGGATTTCATCGAGGATGTGCACCATGACTTGTTGTCGGCATTGAGTTTTTCCACTTCGGCTAACGAGGCAATTTCTTTGCGGGTTTTTTGCAAGGACGCGAGCAATTGCACCACGTGGTCAGCTTCAAGACTGTCCTTGATGATCCGTTCGCGCAACTCATCTGCATCGAGACTTTTTGTATCGAGTTCAGGATCGAGTTTTTCTAATTCACGCGCGATCTCGCAAAGTGCATCGACGGAAGAATTCAATGAGTTTTCAATCACGGCGGTATCTCCTTTGGCAAACTTTGTGGTCTTATTGTAAAGATCCATCAAGCTGGTCATCTCCTCACGCAGCATTTGCACTTTTTTCGGCTCCTTATGATAATCGGTGAGAATGAGCGGCATCACTCGTTCGCGCTCCGTATGCAGTTGTCGAGCGATATCATCATGTTCCGTGAGGATGTTTTTTGATTTGTCGACTTGGACGATGCGATCAAGATGCACTTTTTGCGAAGCTAGCAACGCGGTTTTGTAATGCACCAATGCCTCTGGTCCCATCATCAAGAAAGTGCGGCTAGCAGCTTTGCGTTTTGATGCCTCTGGGCTATTCAACCATTGGGCCGCAGTGCGAATCGCGGTCATGTTGGTAGATGATTCCTCGGCATGGATTTGGCTAGCAAATCCGATAATCAAGGAACTAATGGCGGTAAAAAGGAGCTGCTTCATGGGGTTCGAGGTGAGTGGTGGTGCCGAAAATTTACATGCCAGGAAGGGAAAGTCCTCCGGTGTGTTTCTTCATCTCGGAGGCGGAAATTTCACGACCTTTGGCAATCGCATCTTGCACGGCTTTAAGAATTAACTCTTGAAGGAAATCAACATCTGAGGGATCAACCACCGATGGGTCGATGTGAAGCGCGGTGACATCACCAGCGCAGGTGGCAGTGACGGTGACTTTGCCGTTGGCAACAGAGCTCTCGACGCTGCGTTTGGCAAGTTCTTCTTGCGCAGTGGCAAGACCAGCTTGCATTTTTTGCGCTTGTTGCATGAGTTTAGCGATATTCATAAATGGATGATTGGAATAGTTAGGCGGTGATGATTTTCCCGGCAAAAATTTCCAGGGCTTTCTGAATGAGTGGATCGTTGTGGAAATCCACCACGCGTGGGGTCTCGGTTTTTTCTGCTGGTTCTGGCTTGGCGGCAAATGGTTTTGGGGCGGCTATGGGCGGTGCTTCAAAAGCCGGCTGCGGTTCGTCAGTGGCGTTTTCGATCATCGAATCGAGCGCGGCATAAGCATCAATAATCGGCTTTTTTTCTTGAGGGGGAATAATCGCGACTGGTGGCGCTGCGACGACTGGCTTTTCACTGAGCACAATTTCCGGCTGAGCTGTTTCTTCTACTATATTTGTAGTAACTTGCTGCTGTGGCGGTGTGCTCACAACTTGCTCAGGGAAATTGCCAGCAGCACCTGCCAGCACGTTGATGATATCTGAAATGCGAGATTCGCCAATGGTTTGGATCGCTTTGATAATCCCTAATTCAAGGTGTAATTTGCGATTGGTAGCCCATTTCATGCGGCCTTCGGTTTCGGCAAATACTTCAATCACTGCCAACAAGCGGTCAGTTTTGCAGGTCTTGGTGACGTTGAGCAGTTGTTGCCAAATTTCGTTAGGTATGCCTTCGTTCGGAGCATTGGGATCTACTTTAGCGACGATGATCGCGCGCAATGCACCGATGAGCTCGTTGAGCAATTGTGACACATCTCGCCCAGTCGCTGATTCGCGCTGAATGATCTGCAATGCAGCGGCAGTATTTTTTTGGAATAGCGCATCACAGAGCGAGGCAATGGTTTCGCGCGAGGTAAAACCAAAAATGTTCAGCACGTCAGGCTCGGTGATTTGCGATCCGCAAAATGCGACGAGCTGGTCGAGCATCGATTGCGCGTCGCGCATGCCGCCATCTGCGCCTTTGGCAATCGCCCAAGCTGCGGCTTGATCAAGAGTGACGTTTTCCAGCGAGGCAATGTGCAGCAGATGCTGCGCAATGGTTTCCGTGGGAATCGGCCGCAAGTCAAAACGCTGGCAGCGCGAAAGAATCGTCGGCAAAATTTTATGCACCTCGGTTGTGGCAAAAATAAATTTCGCATGAGCCGGTGGCTCTTCGAGGGTCTTAAGCAGCGCATTGAAGGCTTGATTGGTGAGCATGTGAACCTCATCAATGTAATAAATTTTATACTGCCCATTCATCGGCGGGTAGTTCACCGCCTCGCGAAGTGAACGCACTTCATCGACGCCGT
Organism: Akkermansiaceae bacterium; assembly: GCA_903878115.1. Taxonomy (GTDB): domain Bacteria; phylum Verrucomicrobiota; class Verrucomicrobiia; order Verrucomicrobiales; family Akkermansiaceae; genus UBA956. The sequence goes on from CAIRGO010000132.1 coordinate 34,083, forward strand.
TGTTCGAGGCTCCGTCGATCTCGATGACGTCGAGCGAATTTCCTTCAGCAATTTGGACGCAAACTGGATCGAGTGGGTCAAAATCGACTTTAGGACCTCCGGGGCAGTTGAGTGCCTTGGCAAAAATCCGAGCCGTGGATGTTTTTCCCGTGCCCCGTGGACCGACGAAAAGATAGGCGTGTGCGAGACGATTTTGCGAAATGGCATTTTTTAATGTGCGGACAACATGGTCCTGACCCAACACGTCATCAAACGTGGTCGGTCGGTATTTTCTCGCAAAGACTTGGTAGCTCACAAGGCACAGTGTAATGCAACTGCGGCGAACGACAATCTGATTTTATCGCGAAAATAGGATTTCTCCGCTAAAAACTCGATTATTTCCATTCCATAAAAGTGATCGCTAGCTCGTTTTCTAATGAATCGATTTTAGCTCGTTCACGTGGGTCGATCAAAACCAAGGAAATTCCTTTTTTCCCCGCCCGTCCGGTCCTGCCGCTGCGGTGAGTGTAATACTCGATCTGCTCAGGAAGTTGATGATGAATCACAAACGAGAGAGCATCTATATCAATCCCGCGAGCGGCGACATCAGTGGCGATGAGAAACTGTGCGCGGTTCTTCTTGAAGGCCCGCATTGCTTTGTCGCGCTCCTTTTGCATCAGGTCTCCATGGATCAGATCGATGGGGAAATTCCGCAGTGTTAGTTGCTTCGCCAACTCAATCGCGCCAGCACGAGTGCGGCAAAAAATGATGCCTCGATTGTCGAGTTGTTTGGTGAGAAAACTTGCAATAATATCAATTTTTTCATCGCGAGCACAGGCGATGTAGCGGTGGGAAATATCACGATTGACGACATGAGCGCGGTCAATTTTCAACGTTTGTGCCTGCGTGGACATGTATTCTTTGATCAGCCCCTGAATTCCATCAGGAATAGTCGCAGAAAATAACCATGTGCTGCGGCGATCGCGGGTGAGAGCGAGAATTTGTTCTAACTCTTTTTTGAAGCCCATGCTCAGCATTTCGTCTGCTTCATCGAGCACCACATATTTTACAGCAGCAAGTGTAAGCGCCTTGCGTTTGAATAAATCCATCAAGCGTCCCGGCGTTGCCACTACAATATGAGTAGGTCGCTTCAGCGCATTGATTTGTCGATCCATATCTTCACCACCGCACAGGGCCTCGGTGAAAATTTTCTCCGTATGCTTGGTGAAACGAAAGAGTTGCTTCGCGATTTGCTTGGCAAGTTCGCGCGTCGGAGCGAGCACTAGCGCTTGAATCTCCGGCAATTGCGGATTGATTTTCGTGAGTAATGGCAAACCAAATGCCGCCGTTTTTCCGGTGCCTGTTTGTGCCTGCAAGATAAGATCGCTGCCCTTCTCTAACAAAAATGGAATTGCCTCCTCCTGCACCCGTGTGGGTGTGATAATCCCTAGTTCCTCTAGACCCTTGAGGTATTGCGGCGCAATCCCTAATTCTTGAAAAGTTTTCGACATAGTATATTCGAGTGAAAAAATCACCATGCAGTGAAGATCACAGAATAGCAAGGAATGATTGCATTTACCTCATGGTAGCAATAACATAATGCCATGGCAACGCAGGGCAATTAGGAGAAGCACATACGAAGCGCGAGGTAATGAAATAGCGCGCGCATTTTTTGGCAACGATGGCCAACCCATTGGAATTGATTATGGCCTCCATCGCTGGGCGGCGATTTACGATGATCGTGGGAATACGTTAGAGAAAATGGGCTTTGGGATCGATGGGAAACCGATAGCTGGCTCCGATGGTAGTCATAGAACTGTAGTATCGTATGATGATAAAAACAATTTGCTGAGTTCTTCTTATTTTGGCGTCAATGGCGAAGCGATTCTATGGAATAAACAATATCATCACGAGGAATATACCTATGATGAGTATGATCGGGAAGTGACGCATGCTTTTTTTGGCACCTCGCGTGAACCGATCAATGGTCCAGATGACTATCATAAAACAGAAAGTCAATTTGATGAAAGTGGTCACTTGCTGTTAGTGACCCTATCGGGCCCAGATGGCAAACAACCAGAAAAATTGGGCATTCGCTCGGTGAAATTTACCTACTATCAGAATTCGAATCAGGTAGAAACCAAATCATACCTTGATGATAAAAATCAAGTCAGGCAAGAGTTGAAGTATGACGAGGAAGGTAATGAAATCAAATCACAGCCGTCCCATAGCCTAAGCACGGTGCGTCCTAGGCCTTGATTCTACGTGGCCCTGAGAGGTTTTTTTGAGGAATGCCGATTGCGAATTTTTACGGTAAGGTCGATAGATCGTTGAGATTGCGCGCCGATGCTGTCCC
>CAIRGO010000133.1 GCA_903878115.1 Akkermansiaceae bacterium
ATTTTCCCCACAAACCCACCATCAGTCGGTTTCGTTTTACTCGTCCAGCTTTTATTCCACACAGTATTACTCGGCCCTAGATAGCCGGTCGTCCCTGCGAATGGATTGCGAGAACCGTCATCCAAGATCAATCGGAATTTATGAAAAATCCCACGCTTGTCATCAGCAGTAGGAGAGCCATCTTCATCAATGAACAATGCGCCATTGAGCGGAGCACTGGGCTTACCAGCAATCAACGTGATGAATTTTTCATGCGTCTCAATCGGCTCGGTATTTGTATTGCGCTGCAGCTCGTGTACGGGGCGAGTATCAATCACTTCCGATCCCACGTAACTGCAATCCACCAATATACGCCCTGGAGTGAGAGTCATATCCCGATCCTCCAAAGACATCCACGGCACACGCGGATGCACATCACCCACCGCCGGCAGTAAGTCATAACGATCAGCCAAAATACTGAACCTACACCGCCCCGTCCACATTCCCAAGCGGTCACTTTTCAGCTTGCCGCTATGCTCTAAAACTATCGGTTTACTACCATGAACCTGCATACCGTTACGTAACGGTCAACTGCCCATCATCACCAATCGTCTTCCACCGTCTCACGGGTATTATCTCTGATCTGTTCCAGCACTCGCGTTGCCTTTTCCAAAGCCCTTGCTTGTGGGTCATTCCCATAAACGCCACCACCGCCTCCGATCGCAGCAAGGCTCCCCGCTACCACCGTGCCTTTTTGCTCAAACAATTTACTAAGGATCCGTTCACCTTGTGAAATCTTCATCTCCTTCGTTGCCAGTCCATTCGCTTCGTCTTTACTGAAGCCTTCTTCGCGGAGTTGCTTGGCTCGCGTAACCCTCGCCTGCTCATCCTGCTTGCGCTCGTCCTGTTTCATTAGTGCCTTGGCTCCTTCATGATTGCCTTGCAATTTCATCAACCGCGCCTGCATCCCGTTCATGCCAGAATCCACACCAGATCGCGTAGCATTTTGTTTTTCGGCTTCGTCGCGCTTCCTTGCGGATTCTTCCATTTTTTGCTGCTCGGCATATTCCTCCATGCGCAGCTTTACATATTTTTCTTGATTCGCACTACCGCCCATTTCCTTTGCATCGCGCAAGGCGGCCGCTTTCTCCATTTCGTATTCACGCTTGGCAATCTCAGCCCGTAAGCCAGCCGCTTTCCCTGTCTCTCCAGTGCGCTGTGCTTCGCCTAGCTTCCGCTGTAGATGACTTAACACCATCGCCTGTGCAATCATGTCGCGCTTCTCTTTCGCTTCTTTACTCAACGCTTCCATTTTTGCCGTTAAGATCGCACTCTCGCGATCGTAACTTTGCTGTGCAATCAACCCACCTTGTTTTTTTAACTCGAGTTTTTCGCGTTCGATTTCTAGCAATCGCGCTTCCCGATCGTCACCTTTCATCGCAATACTATCCACGGCCGCTTCCCCATCGAGCCGCGCCCGGATGACTTCATACGCTAACTTTTTCTTTTCCTCGGCCGCACGCACCGCTTTATCTTCTGACGTATCATCGACACGACGCGATTCCAATTCGTTCACCTTATTCAAACCCTCCTTACGATCGTTCGCGCCCCATGAACTGACACCCGCTTGATTCGCTACGGACTTAGTTGCCGCATCTCTTTTGAGTGCAATATCCAAATTCTTTTCCGCTTCCACTCGTCCATCTTCTTCGGCATCAGCCAGAGCCTTATGCGCGTCCGTTAGCTCATTGGCCGCCGCAATCATCTGATCATACGCCGCGATCTTCGCATTCAACACCATCTGCTCACTTCCACTACCGAGCTGGGCCGATAGCTCACCACTACCACCAGCACGCCTGGACTGAATTTCTGCTAGTTCTTTTTCTAAAACTTTCTTCTTCTCCAGCGCCGCCGCATTTTCATCAGCGGTCGCCCACGCATCTTCGCCGGATCCCGTAGCAACAATGTCACTTTTCGTTTTCGCCAGATCGCGCAAAATCTGTTGTTCGCGCAAGGCATCTTCTTGACCAGCAGCAGTCGCCGCATCAGCGCGCTTTTCTGCGGCCGATTCCAATTCTTCTAACTCAATCGCAGCACGGCGACGTTCTTCGATTACCGCCAATCGTTTTTCTGCCATCGCCAATGCTTGCTCCGGGCCACGTTCCGATACGATGTCCTGTGTGGATCTTTCTGCCGCGATCGCGTCAGCACGTTTTTGACTATCCCGATCATACTGGTTTTCGCTTTTCTCCACCTTGCCACTTTGCCCACGTACGGCGCCTAACTGCTCGCGGAGTTTCTCAATCCGTGCCGCCGCCAAATCTTTCATTTTCCCATCCGTGGTAGTCTCCATCGCATCATACGCTTTTGATAACTCACTAATCACCGCCGCTTCCTGCCTACGCAGATCGATCTTAGTGCGAATCTCTCGCGTCTCTTGATCCATCTTAGAAAGCAGCGCATCCGTGCTTTTCGCATATTCATCCTGTTTCTTTTTTGCGGCTTCCGTCTGATCGCTAAAATGTTTGAGCGCCATGCCCACAGCTACCAATCCAGC
>CAIRGO010000134.1 GCA_903878115.1 Akkermansiaceae bacterium
CAATTAGGACCGGTTTCCGAGGAGCAATTGAAGGCCATGGCCCGATCCAGTTCTTTAAGCTCGCAAACTCTTGTGTGGAAAGAGGGGATGAGCGATTGGAAAGCTCTTGGAGAGGTCGCTGAGTTAGCCATTTCATTATCGGCACCCGTGGCAGAAAATGTCACTTCTGACACGCCCATTGCGCAGAGCTTGAATCCATATTCCACCCCGCAAACAGAACCGATAGCGACGCGCCCTATATCGACGTTCCAGCAACCGATGCCCTATATCAATTCTGGTGGCTACCTAGCATTTGCGATTGTTAGCACAATCATGTGCTGCTGGCCCTTTGGAATTGTCGCGATCGTTTATGCAGCTCAGATTAATTCTAAGATTGCCGCGGGTGATTATTTTGGCGCGTTAGATTCGGCGAAAAAATCAAAAATGTGGAGTTGGATTGCCGTAGGTAGCATTGGCATCATTTTGGTAATTTACTTTTTATTGATCGCACTTGGTCTAGCGACTTCAAGTCTTAATTGATTCCTAACAAGTCGATGGTGCGCGCGGTGGCGCGGGAGTGACTCATCAAGATCTTTGCTGCATTGATGGTCATGCATTTCATTCGCTCTGATGAAGCGAGAAGTGATACTATTTCTTCTGTGAGATCTGCAATTTCATCAATACGCACTGCACCGTTTGCAGCAACCAGTGATCTGCATAGCGGTTCAAAATTCTCCATATGTGGCCCAAAAAGAAGTGGTTTATTCGCCATGATTGCTTCACATGGATTTTGTCCACCAAGGGCGAGAAAACTTTTTCCGATGATTACCGCATCGCAATGAGCCGTCCAGTCCTTGAGTTCGCCCGTAGTATCGATCACCAAGCAACAATTTTCTGCTGGCTGGGGATGTGATTTTTCTGTTTTAAGAATCACATGGAAACCTGCACGTTCGAGAGCTTCTTTAACCTCTGCTCGTCGCTCGGCATGACGGGGGACGCACAGAAAAAAACCACCAGCGTTGTGCACCGCTTTGGCTAATAAAACTTCTTCGCCATCATGTGTGCTGGCACCTAGGATGATTTTACGAGTCCCTGCTATGGGGGCAAGTAGTGCGAGAAAATCATCGCGCATGAGCGGCAATCGTTCTGCGGTAGGATCAAATTTAATACTGCCTGTGAGATAAATTCGCTCTTTCTCTATGCCTAAGGCGGTGAAGCGTGCCACATCGCTTTCTTCTTGGACGGCCACCCAATCGAGTTTTTGAAATAGTGGTTCGATCCATGCGCGCAACGCGCGATATCGTTTTTCGGAACGTGGCGATAGGCGAGCATTCACTAGTACGACAGGAATTTTTTGCTGTTGGCATTGATCTAACAATTCTGGCCAAGCTTCAGCTTCGATGAGGATGATTTTGGTAGGCGAAAATCGTTTTATATAGCGACGCACCATCCACGGTAAATCAACGGGAGCATAAACGATGCGAACGCCGAGTAGCTTATTCTCAGATGCGACAAGATAGGCCGTTGCGGTGCTGACAGCGAGTACACAGGTGAAATTGTTGTTTTTTATTTGTATGGCCCGGATGAGTTTTAGTGCCAACAATGTTTCGCCCACACTCACAGCGTGAAAGTGCATGACACCAAATGGTTCCCATTCTTCATCTCCACTGTAGATGCTAAATCGCTCGCCAATCGGAGTGCTCCAGCCGCCGCGTCTGGCCATTTTGATCAGCCATGAAGGCAGAGCAATCAGTAGTAATAATGGACTTATCAGGCGATAGACGTTTCTCACGAGTAGCCAGCGCCACGTGCTGGTGTTACTCGTTGTGGAGAGCGGAGTCATGGTGTTAGAAATAATTGAGTTATGCGTGGTTTACTTGTTTCACACAGCGCAGTGATTGCAAGCGTTTCCCTTGGCTTTCCCACAGTAATTGGAAATCGGTTTTCGGATAGAAAAAATCATTTTCATTCCAAGGAACCTCGGTGAATTGTGCAAATTTTGTCACTTCTTCGCAGACCCATTCGTAGTATTCATCGTGATCGGTCTTAAACAAAAATTCACCGTTATTTTCTAACAAATCCCATAGTGCTTGTAAAAAATCATGTTGCACCAGGCGTCTTTCATGATGTTTTGCCTTCGGCCAAGGATCTGGGCAGAGCAGGTGCAGCCTAGTCACGGAATGCTTTTCCAGTAACCACTCGACGGTGTATTGACTCTCCAAGCGCAGCACTTTGGCGTTTGTTAGTCCAGCTTGGCAAATATCACGGGCTACTTTTCTTACACGGCCTAGTAATCGTTCGACTCCCAGAAAATTGTGCTCGGGAAATTTTTTTGCCATGGCGATTAAAAAAGCACCATCGCCGCAACCAAGATCGATTTCTAATGGCGCATTTCGGGGGAATATTTCTGCATTATTCGCACGGCAAAAGTAATCGTTTGGGATGAATAGCCCTGCATCGTAAATTTTTCCTTTCACACCTTTTGCCATTGCAGGCGTTTTTTCCGCCATTCTTTGTCGGATGTCAATTCGCAATCGCCGCTTGACCTTAGCTTATGATTCGTTCATTTTTTGTTCCCGCCCCCCCGAAACGATCTTTAATCAATACTAACAAACTAACTACCGTGGAACTCGACCAAATCCGCAAAATTGTAGAACTCATGCAGGAGCATGAACTTTCTTATTTCGATATGACCACTGCTGATGGCGTGCATTTGCGCCTAAAAAAAGGCGCTGATCTTGAATCCATTCGTGCTGCTATGTCTGCAGCTCAATACAATGCGGCACCTGCTCTTGCTGCAGCGGCACCAGTAGCAGCGGCGCCTGCAGTTGTAGTGAACCCGCTGGCCAGTGGTTCAGATATCACCTCGCCGATGGTCGGTACCTTTTATGGTAGACCATCGCCAGATGCTGTGAATTTTGTTAAAGTAGGCGATTCCGTCAGCGTGGGACAAACATTGTGTATCATTGAAGCGATGAAAGTCATGAACGAAATCAAAGCGGAAAAAGCTGGAGTTATCACGGACCTTGTTGCCGAAGAAGGAAATCCCGTACAGTATGGCGATGTTCTGTTCCGTCTTGCCTAATCATTGCAACGATCTTTTATCATGTTCAAACGTGTCCTCGTAGCCAATCGTGGCGAAATTGCCCTTCGTATCATTCGCGCTTGTCGTGAACTCGGCGTGGAGTCGATCGCTGTTTATTCTGAAGCGGATGTCGATTCCATGCATGTGCAATTGGCAGACCATTCAGTATGTATTGGCAAAGGGCCGTCAAAAGAAAGTTATCTAAAACCTGATCGTATCATTGCCGCTTGTGAAATTACTGGCGCGGAAGCGATTCATCCAGGTTACGGTTTTCTCTCTGAAAATGCCCGCTTTGCTGAAATTTGCACATCGTCTGGCATCAAATTCATCGGTCCTTCGGCAAAGGTAATTTCGATGATGGGGGACAAAGCCACAGCTCGCGAGAATGCAACTGCGAACGGCGTGCCTTGCACACCTGGTTCTGATATTATTATCGATCCTGATGAAGCGTTGGCATTTGCAAAAAAAATCGGCTTCCCCGTTATGATCAAGGCTACGGCCGGTGGTGGCGGTCGTGGCATGCGCCCATGCTTTAACGCTGAAGAATTCCATTCGCTATTCGCAGCAGCCTCGAATGAGGCCATGGCATGCTTTGGCAATGGCCAGTGCTACATGGAAAAACTTGTTCTCAATCCACATCACATCGAGTTTCAAATCATCGCCGATACCCACGGAAATTTCATCCAACTTGGCGAGCGTGATTGCTCAATGCAACGCCGCAACCAAAAGATCATCGAAGAGTGCCCTTCACCATTGATTCGCCCCGAAATGCGCAAACGCATGGGTGATGCCTCGGTGAAATTGATCAAAGCCATCGGCTATGAAAATGCAGGAACGATCGAGTATCTCGTCGATGCTGCTGGCGAGAATTTCTACTTCATGGAAATGAATACCCGCATTCAAGTGGAGCATCCAGTTACCGAAGAAGTGATGGGCTGCGAACTCATCAAAGAACAAATCCGTATTGCCGCCGGTATGCCGCTCTCGGAGCACGTATTGAATGCGACACCGCGAGGTCACTCGATCGAGTGCCGTATCAATGCTGAAGATCCCTACAACAATTTCACTCCTAGTCCTGGAAAAATTGACCTCTGGTATGCTCCCGGTGGCAAGGGTGTGCGCGTAGATACTCACGTTTATTCTGGCTATACCGTGCCTCCATACTATGACTCGATGATTGCTAAATTGATCGTCACTGCGGCCACCAGAGAAATCGCCATCGCTCGGATGAAGCGCGCGCTCTCGGAATTCATGATTCGCGGTATCAAGACGACGATTCCTTTTCAGTTAGAAATTCTCAATCATCCCGATTTTGTCTCTGGCCATTATGACATCGGCTGGGTAGGAAGGTTTTTAGAAGAAAAAGAGTTAGCCAAGTAATTACTCTCGGCCTTCTTCTTTCACGCGAATTTTACTGCGGAGAAGCAATAAACCCACGGGTGCAATTAACACCATCGAACCGATGATGGTCCACATCATCGCGGGATTTCGTGGACCTTCAGCTGGGCAATAGCGGGCTAGTAATCCGCCAAACGCAGCACCCGTGATCAGCTTTCCTAACAGCAAGGGGATATAAGAAAGCGATGAGTAGGAGGCCTCTTGCCCTGCTGGCGCAATCGCCGCAGCATATTCATAAACACGTGGCGAGTAGAATGCCTCGCCGATGGAAAACACCACTTGCCATAATACGATCATCACGTAGTAGGGATGCACCGTGCCCTTGAGTTCCATGTAGCCATTGCCGATGACTTTTCCTAACCAACCGTTCGCTGCTCCCTGGAAAACTTCTGGCGGCAATGCCACAAAAAGAAATGACGCCGCGGTAATAAATCCGCCCAAAATGACCATTGTGTAAGCGGTGCATTTTTGCGTGAGAAGTCCGATCGCTGGAGCTAGGATCAAGATCAAAATGCCGTTCACTGCATTGAACCTACCAGTGTTGACACCCTTACCTAACTCCTGCTCGGTGAAAGTGGGTAGCACATAGTCCATCACATTAAACACCACCTTCAGTAAGCCGATGAGAAGCAGGAAAATCAGCAATCGTTCAAAATTTTTCGTTGCAAGTAGCGACGCAAAAATTCGTTTTACATCCCTCGCTGCTTGCAGAGTGGTATGTCCTAGTCCTTGCCAATAGCCCATCTTACTAAGTGCTTCATCTTTCACTTCTTCGACTTTTCGCATCAACAACACCAGCGGGATCATTAATAGCTCAATGCTCATGCTGGTAAATAATAATGCCTGATACTGCGTCATCTGCAAACCTAAGAGAGTGAAAATGCCACCATCCATTTTTAGCACTGTTTTGCTAACGGCATCACTCGTGAAGTAACCAACCATAAAGCCAAAATTCATCAATGCATAGAATAATGAAAATGCCACTGTGCGTTGGCTGGGTAGCGTGAATTTTCTCAGTGCGGCGACTAATACAGGTGTGCAAAATGCTTCGCCAACCGCAAGAGGAATCATCGCGCAACCGAGAATCAACCATTTGTTGTCTAACGAAATCATTAGAAATCTTGATAACACGCAGAGGGTGATTCCGATCAATAATGTTTTGCGTAAACCTAGCACATCAGTAATTGACCCGCAGATAATCGTTGCCGCGGTCATGAATAGCGACCATCCCGTGATGATGTAAAATGCATGTTGTTTATCAAATCCTAGATCCACCGCAAGCCAGCTGGCCAAGGTGAAGTTGAGAATTTTGTAGGCTGTAACGCTGAACAATTTAAGCCCATACGTTACCCACACATCGCGCGGCGCACCATCGAGTTTTAACAACGCAAAAATCCCAAGTCCGCAGAATGCCGAACCTACGACGATACCTGGCACATTGCCAAGATTTAGTTTCATCGCTGAGGCCCATGCTATGCCAGCGCTTACAGCAAGGAGTATAAGCAATTTTACGATAAACGGACCCAACTGCAGTTCTTGTTTTGTCTGTTCCATAGCGGCGTGAAAATGACAGTTCTCGCTCAATGTTTCAAGCACAAGTCACGTGCTTTGAATAGGACGAATGTATCTAACCAATTATCTCGGCCCCGAAATACGACACTAATGCATTTGGAATTTTGATTGATCCATCTGCTTGTTGGTATTGCTCGATCAACGCGACGTAGAGGCGTGGTAGTGCGGTGCCAGAGCCATTCAGTGTATGCGGAAAACGGTTTTTACCTTCAGTATCTTTGTAGCGCAGTTTCATGCGGCGCGCTTGATAATCGGTGAAGCATGAGCAGCTCGATACCTCTAAATACTTGCCGTGACCAGGTGCCCAGACTTCAATGTCGTAGGTCTTGGCCGAGCTAAAGCCGATGTCGCCACTGCACAGCTCGATGGTGCGATAATGCAGGCCTAGTTTTTGCAGGATGGATTCCGCATCGGCGGTGAGTTTCTCTAAGGTCGCAAATCCTTCATCGGGATGCACTACTTGCACCAACTCGACTTTATCAAATTGATGCATGCGAATGATACCTTTGTTGTCGCGTCCAGCTGATCCAGCTTCACGGCGGAAACATGGTGTATAGGCGACCATTTTAATCGGCAAATCTTTTTCGGCGAGTAAGGTGTCACGATAAAGATTGGTCACGGGTACTTCTGCCGTCGGCGCAAGAAAAAGATTGTTTTGACCATCTTCCCCACGATCTGTGCCATACATGTCGTCCTCGAATTTTGGCAATTGCCCCGTGCCTTCCATGCACTCACGTTTGACCAAATGCGGCACATTGACTTCTTCGTAACCATTCGCGGCTTGTGTGTCTAATAGAAAATTAATCAATGCGCGTTCTAGTTTTGCACCTTTGCCTCGATAGACGGCGAATCCTGCCCCAGCAATGCGAGTGGCATCGTCCCAGTTAATGAGTTGGTGATGCAATGCCAACTCGACGTGATCTTTGGGCTCCTCAATGACGGGCTTAGTTCCCCATTCACGCACCACTGGGTTTGCTGTTTCATCTTCGCCAATCGGGCATTCCTCGTGGGTTAGGTTTGGGATGTGAAGTAATAATTCCGATTGCTTGAGCGTGGCCGCTTCTACCCCGACATCGAGAGCTTCAATTTTTGCATTGATCGTGCGTGCTTCTGCTTCTGAGTCAGTGGTGTCCTCACCCTTGCCCTTAGCCATGCCGATTTGTTTGGCGAGTTGTTTACGCTGTGCTTGCAATATTTGTTTTTCTGTCTCAGCAGCGCGACGTTTTTCATCACAAGCGATGACTTCGTCGATCAGTTTCCAGTGAGATCCTCCCCGGAGTTTAAGGCGTTCTTGAACAGATTGTGGATTTTCACGGATGATGCGTATATCGAGCATGAGATAGTAAGAAATGAGGGAAAGAATTATCGGCTAGGGAGATTTTTGTATTCTGCTGGTACTGGCAATGGCGATTCTCCATCTGGAGGCAAATCACTAGGTGGAGGAGGCAGATAATCCGCTTCGTTGTCATCTAGTGGCGGAGGATTGTCAAAAGTAGGCAACGGTTGCTCGGCATTTTGCTGCGCTGAAACATTGGGCAGCAAGGGGTTTTCACGATTGAAATCAGGAGGAAGTTCTTGTTCTAAAAACATCGGAGATTGCTCAGGTTTGTTAAGCTTGTGGGCCAGAATCCTAGGCCATGCTTGGGCATCGATGAGTTCTCCCTTATAGGAAAGTTCTACCACTTGTCCATAATACTTACGCTCGCCGAAGAGATGCTCCTGCTGCAAGTCTTGTGAAGGAATGGTATAACTGACACGCAATAATTCTTCGCCGCCTTGCCAATCCGTCGGTTCAGTGACCCAGCGATAGTCGATTTTACAAACTTCGGTAGCTGCAGGTGCGATTTCTTTTTTCGCGCCGACTTCATCAAAAAAGTTTACTGTTACTTCTAAATCTCGACTTTCGATCACTTCTCCCGGTATCGACTGCACCGGAATCGTCAGCACTACGCGTTGCCCTTTGGAATTATCTGGATCAGTAAATACCCGGGCGCGACCTAACACAATCCGGTTGATTTTGTCTTGTGGTTGTTCAAAACCATCACGCAATTTCATCGCCGCCTGCTGATAAAGCGTACCTGCACCGCTGGTCCCCATAGCAAATACCTGATGAAAGTAACTCGCGGCCCGGTCATAAATACCCATGCTCTCATGAACTAGCCCAATCTCAAATAAGGTGTTCGGCTCGTTAGGGTTGATGCTCTTAGCCTGTTCCAGTTTGGTGATCGCGCTCATCATGTCTTCTGAGAATCGTGCGGAACGCGCTTCGTTCACCAGACGTTCACAAACGGGATCGGAAATGCTTGGATTTGTGAGCGGTCGGGGCGCAGGCAATATATTTTTAGCCACAGTAGGTGCTTCCGGTTCCTTGATGTCTGCTGTCACTGGCGGCACATAAACATTGGTCTTCACCGCCGGCACCGTGACCTCTTGTGTTACAATTTTTTCCACCACCTTGACCTGCCGAGTTTGCTCGAAACGAATGGCAAGCGTTACTCCAGAGATGATCAATTGCGCAAATGCCACTAAGCCCATGAGCCAACATGAGATACGAAATGTAAGTGTTTTAGAAAGTGCCTGTGACATTTGTCCTAGCAAAATCATGAACACTCATGTAGCAAAAGTCAAGACGCACTGAAAAAACAAAACAGACCTG
>CAIRGO010000135.1 GCA_903878115.1 Akkermansiaceae bacterium
GAAGTCAGTGCCCGCTGGCCTCAAAAATGACAAGAAGATGCCCAACAATTTTTCGCTGGGTAAACGGCGATAAGATTTTCACGCTCATTTTAAAGCATCTCCTTCTTGGTTATCAGTCCTCGCGCAGTAGCATTTTTAATGTCTTCATGGGCTCTGGGGGGGCGTGATTTGATTATTTTCTGAAAACTGTTAGAATGTAAATTCATCAATAAGTTTGCCATGAAAGCGCGGATTAGTTAGGGGTTTCGCCTAAGAAATTTTTGCACCATGAATACTCACAACACCCGCGCCCACTACAGCGTGCACACCACGACGCAAAAGCTGATTTATTTTTGGAAAAAGAACCAGTGGGAGATGTATGATTTGGTTGCTGATCCCGGCGAACTGCACAATCTTTATGCCGCCCCAGCCCAAGCGGAAACAGTCGCGAAATTGAAAGCCGAATTGTATCGATTGAAAATAGAACCTAAGGACGACGACCAGTTTTCCGACAAGCAACCGAACTAACAGAACAGCACACCCGAATCCTGAAAATCATCATTCCTAACACAAAACGCACATGTTGAAAATCATCCCTTGTATTCTCGCCGCTCTCGCCCTGCCGACCTTTGTTGGCGCACAAATGGCGGTGGACCCCGATCCGAATGGCGTGCTGCTCAAGCCGATTCCCGACAAATTGATCGTGCTCACCTTCGACGACGCGCCGGCGAGTCATTACACGGTCGTGGCCCCAGTGCTCAAACAACTGGCTCTGGGCGGCACGATCTACGTCTGTGATTTCGATTCCTTCAAAACCCGCAAGGACTGGTATCTGACGTATCGCCAGATGATTGCGATGGACGCGGATGGACTCGAAATCGGCAACCACACCCTCGGACATGCTTCGGGCTACGGACCGATCATTGCGATGGAGGATCAGGTGCTGGCACACGGCGGACCGCGGATGACTACGGTGTGCTGGCCGATTTATGCGGTAAACTGGGACGACTGTCCGAAGCTGTCCGCGCATGGATATACCTTCGGACGTGGCGGACACGAGCGTCCGTATCGTCCGACGGTGGACAATCCGTTCGATGTTCCCTCGTTCTCGGTACACAACGGTGTTTCGGTTGAAAATTTCATCAAGCAGGCGCAGCAGGCCTGCAATGGGCGGATTGTCTGCTTTTGCTTTCACGGCGTGCCCGACATGGAGCATCCGCCTGTGAGTTTGGAACCGTCGACTTTCAAGGCGATGATGCAGTATCTGAAGGATAACAACTACAAGTGCGTTGCCATGCGGGATTTGACCCAGTACATCGATCCGGTCAAGGCCGCCAAGCTGCCGCGCACGGCCAACGAGGTCAAGGACGCGCCGCCGTTTCTCTCGCTTAAGGATGACAAACCATATGTTGCACCTGCCGAAAACAAGATCAAGGAATTCTCGATTCCCGGTCTGCCGCCGGTGCATGCTTCCCGAACCGGTATAACGCTCACGGTTGCCCATGACACCGATGTGACGGCGCTTGCACCGAACATCAAGGTGTCGGACGGAGCCACCGTCACTCCGGCATCGGGTGTCAGTCGCGATTTTACCCAAGCGCAGGAATACGTCGTCACCGGTCGTGACGGCAGCAAGAAAAGTTATCCGGTAACGGTGTTACGATCCGCCGTCAGCAAGGCCGCCGCCATGGCGGGCTTCACGGTGTCCGGTTCGCTGTCGACCGCCCTTTCGGGGACCCGCATTGTGGTGATCGTGCCGAAGGCCACCGATGTGACGGCTCTGGCTCCCGTGTTCACGTTGTCGCCATTCGCCAGCTCTCTTCCCGCCTCGGGAACGGTCCGAGATTTCACTAAGCCGCAGAGTTACACCATCACCGCCCAGGACAAGTCCACGCAGACGCTGACCGTGGCGGTGCTGAAGAGCAACAAACCGAACGCGTTCACCTGGAGCAAAGCCGGGGACGGCGCCTGGAGCGACGTGGCCCGGTGGTCGGGCGGCGCGGCGCCGGAAATGAATGGCCAGTCGGACTACGTGATGAGTTTCGACCAAGGCGGGCCCGGCAAGGTCAAGAACGACTTGAAAGAAGGTTTTCTGTTGAATCAACTGGTGTTCAGCGATCGCAGCGGTGGTTTGGCCCTCAGCGGAAATGGCATCACTTTTGCCAAGGGTTTTGGCAGCAGCATAAAGCCGGCGATTCGGTCGGGCAAATGCCAGCGGGTTGACATCGACATGCCGTTAGCTCTTCAGGACGATCTCACGGTGATGACCGCTGTTGACAAGGATCCAAACTGTTTTCTGAGTTTCAACGGCATCATCTCCGGATCGCATGCGCTGATTCTCAACAGCGCGGGCGATGCGAATGTCGCCGGAATCAATTTCCACGATGCGCATTATGGAGTACTGCAACTCAACAATAGCAATACCTACAGCGGCGGCACGCTCATCAGCGGCGGCAAGATCAATGTGAGAAAAGCGGACGGCCTTGGCACCGGTGTGGTGACTCTGGACAACTACGGTTCCTTGTCCTCGGAAGGCGTTCTGGCCAATGCGCTAGTTGTCAACAACGGGATGCTTTTTGATTGCAGTACGAGCGGCCCGATCATACTGAACGGCACCGCACATTTCATTGCCAACTGCGCGATATCAGGAGCGATCAGCGGGGCAGGCGGTTTGATCATGCACGGCACCAACGGGACTTATCTCAACATGGTGCCCGGTGGCATCCTGACCTTGGATGGCGCGAATTCCTACAGCGGTCCGACCATCGTTTTTCCGGGCACGCTCAAGGTGACAAAAGCGGCGGGTCTCTACAAGGGCGACTCGGCGAAATGGACTCCGAAAAACATCACCATTCACAAGGCGGCGACACTGCGGCTCAGCGTCGGCGGTCCTGGCGAGTTCAGTGGCGAGCAACTGGGTGCTCTGCTCACCGGACTGACGACTTCGGTTCAGGACAACGGTCTGATGGGTGGTTCGTTTCTGGCACTCGATACCACCAACGCCAGCGCCCCAGTCGAAGTGACCGCCAGCATCGCGGATTCTAAGGGTCCGGGCGGTGGATCGTTTCTGGTTAAAAAATGCGGGGCAGGGGTGATGAAACTCGCGGGCAACAATACCTACACCGGTCGCACGGTTTTGGAGGGTGGGGGATTGAGCATTTCTTCTTTCAATAGTTACACAGGCGGCAAGGCCAGCAGCAGTCTCGGTGCGCCGCAGGACATCGAGGCTGGCGAGATCGTCATCGGTGAAGAAGGCAAAGATGGCGAGTGCGCGCTGATCTATACAGGCAGCGGAGAAAACACTAACCGGGTGCTGAATTTCGCCGGCAAGAATGCCACCGTGACCTTCGAACAATCCGGCACCGGTTTGCTCAAGTTCACCAGCGACATTCTGATTTCCGGTTACGGGGCCGACAAGACCATCGCACTGAAGGGCGACACTGCGGGCACGGCCGAAATTACCGGAGCGATCCGCGATCCTCATGACCGCGAGGGCAAGGCGAAAACAGCCGTCATCAAATCGGGCAAGGGTGCCTGGACACTTTCCGGATCCAACACATTCAGTGGTGCGACCAAGGTCGTAGAAGGCACTCTTGCGCTCAGCTCTGCGAAAAGCCTCGGTGAAAAAACAGCAATCGAGATCTCCGCTGGTGCGATGCTTGAGCTGAACTTCAAGGGCGAACTGCGCGTTGGCAAACTGATCATCGATGGCAAAGAACAGGCCGCCGGAAACTACAATGCGAAAAATTCGCCGAAGTTCATCAAGGGCACCGGGGTGCTAAAAATCTAACAGCGGCGGTTTGCTCATTGCAGCAATGGTAGGATCGATTGAAAACCATCGAAATGGTATCAGTCCTTGTATCTTGTAATTTCATATTTTTGTCATTGGGGTCATCCTCGCGCGGCAACATTTTGAATATCTCAGGATGTAGTCGTAATTTGAGTATTTTTCGATTCTCTTATATTAGGAAAAGTGTTAGAATCTTCAAATCATCCCACGCTCTTGCGGGGCGGAGTGGTGCACAGCACCCTGCGGGTACTGCAGTATTGATTCATTTTGCTGGGATTTTTCCTAGGGTAGAAACGGTGTTTCAACCCTAGCTAATGGACGTAACCACTTTGTGGTAGTTGAGCGAATAGCGATATGAATGAGTCCCTGGGAAGCTAGTGTTTTATTCGTCCTGGCGATACTGATAACACAGCGCAGAATTTCCTTCACAAAACCATGGCTTGCCATCGAGTGAATTTTCGGCAAGCTCGCGCGGTGAGCGGACAGCGGACATACATGCCTCAACTCGATGGACTCAGGGCTCTTGCGATGATGGGCGTTATGTATCATCATTGGCTGCCCTCATCGTGGCGTTTTCATTTTCCAACCGAGGCAGGTTTGTTTTTGTTTTTTGTGCTAAGCGGATTTCTGATGACTCAGGGATTGCTGAAGGAAAAAATCACCATGCCCAACTCGGCGATTCTAAAAAAATTCCATCTGCGACGCCTGCTGCGTATTTATCCACCGTATTACATGGCATTGGCCATCGCCGCGCTTTTGGGCGTGAGTGAAATTATTCACGCTCCGCATTGGTGGCTTTTGAATGCACAGAATTTTCTGATACTTCACATGGGTTACTGGCCGCCAGGGGTATCACATTTTTGGACTTTGGCAGTGGAACAGCAGTATTACTTGGTTTGGCCGCTGGTGATTTTATGGACGCCACGTCGAGCATTGCCCGTTGTGTTAATGATTCTTGCATTGCTGTCTCCGCTTACGCGATACAGTTCAGATTCTGGTGGTTGGTTATCCATGGACTTGATTCCTTGGGGGTTGCTCGATAACTTTGCACTGGGTTCATTACTTGCGTTGTTCATTCATCGCGGTGTGAAATTTCCCCATCGTCTGATGGACTTAGTCGGGTTGTTGGCGTTAGTCGGATATGGGTATCTTTATATTTCATGGGAAATGCACCATGCTGTTCCCGGGTGGTGTCATTTTCAACAAACATTATTGGCGATGGCATTCACATGCTTGATCTCCCGCGCAGCTCAAGGCAAATGCGGAATTTTTTCCTATTTGTTAGAAAATCCTTATTTGGTAAAATTAGGACAATATTCGTATGGCGTGTATTTGTTTCATAATCTAGCGCCATTGATTGCCGGTAAAATCTTCTGGTTCCTGTGGGATGAACGCCTGCCTGCAAATATTGCGATTGTGATTCGAGTGCCATTTTTTCTGTTGATCACCTGGTTTTTGACTTGGTTTTGTCAGCGATTTGTGGAGCGTCGATTCCAAGCAATCCGCGTCTAGGATCTGTGATGATCTGTGCATACAGCCATCACAAAATTGACAATAATTGCTTGAAATAAGCTTGATTCTAGAGAGACTCACCAGCCCTGCGGGGGATTTTATTACATGAAAGCATTAGTCAAAGCAAAAGCAGAACCAGGGATTTGGTTGCAAGACGCACCTGAACCAGAGGTGGGCCCGATGGATGCATTGATTCGCATCAGAAAAACTTCTATCTGTGGTACTGACGTGCATATTTATAAATGGGATTCTTGGGCTCAACGGACCATTCCCGTGCCGATGACTGTTGGGCATGAATTCTGTGGTGTGATCGAAGCTGTTGGCGTAGGTGTCACTGATTTAAAACCCGGCGATTTGGTTTCGGGCGAAGGACATATTGTCTGCGGTCGTTGCCGAAATTGTCTCGCTGGTCGTCAGCATTTATGCCCGAATACGTTAGGCGTAGGAGTGAATCGCACGGGAGCATTTGCACAGTATCTATCGATTCCTGCTCGTAATGTTTATAAAGTGGACCCAAGCATTCCCGAGGATGTGATTTCTACTTTTGACCCGTTAGGCAATGCCGTGCACACTGCCTTATCCTGGGATTTGGTGGCAGAAGACGTTTTGATCACTGGTGCTGGGCCAATTGGTTGTATGGCTGCAGCGGTCTGTCGTTTTGCTGGTGCTCGTCATGTGGTGGTCACGGATGTGAACCCTTGGCGTCTAGAGTTAGCAAAAAAACTCGGAGCTACCAGAACAGTGAATGTTGCCGAAGAATCGCTGACTCAGGTGAAAGAATCACTGGGGATGAAAGAGGGATTTGACGTTGCACTAGAAATGTCTGGCCATCCATCCGGGCTACAAGATATTTTGAAACACACTTCCAATGGTGCTAAAGTTTCCTTGTTGGGGATTTTTCCTGAACCCGTCGCAATCCCATGGGATCTGGTGATTTTCAAAGGATTAATCCTAAAAGGCATCTATGGCAGAGAAATGTTTGAAACTTGGTACAAAATGAGCAACATGATTCGCGCGGGACTTGATATTTCGCCCATCATCACTCACCAATACCATTACACTGAATTTGAAGCTGCCTTTCAAACCATGATGTCAGGTCAGTCTGGCAAAGTAGTTCTTGATTGGACAGAATGATTATTCGCTACAATTACATTTCACCTTCAACTTCACACTGCATAACATGTCTCAATCGTTTCTTCCTGAAAAATTCGCCCATCTCTACGAAATCGACCCTGCCTACTCCAAAAGTGTAGCGTATTATTCGATGGAGTTTGCCATCGATCAATCGTTCAAAATTTACTCTGGCGGTCTAGGGTTTTTAGCGGGATCGCATATGCGTTCTGCCGCGGCGCTTCGACAAAATTTTTGCGGTATTGGCATCTTTTGGACCTGTGGTTACTACAATCAAACGCGCGGCGATGGTCGGGAAATGGCGGTGCAGTTTCGTCGTAAGCATCCGGCATTTTTGCGCGATACCGGCATTCAATTTACCATTCGTATTTATGATCAAGACGTATGGGTAAGAGCGCTTTACTTGCCAGGTGATGTTTTTGGCACGGTGCCGATGTTTTTTCTTACGACCGACGTCGATGGAAATAGTGACTTCGGTCGTAATATCACGCAGCGTCTTTACGACCACGATCACAATGTTCGCATCGCGCAATATATGGTATTAGGACTTGGTGGCGCTCGCTTGTTGGAAGAGTTAGGCGTTGACCCTGATGTGCAACATTTGAATGAAGCTCACGGGTTATCGGCGGTATTTCGCTACTATGAAAAAACGCGAGATAAAGAATTGGTGAAGAAAAAATTTGTATTCACCACTCACACTCCTGAAGAAGCGGGCAACGAGAAAACTGATGTGCATTTGCTTCAGCGTGCAGGATTTTTTGGTGGCGTTAGTCTGGATGAGATTAGAAATTTGATTGGCTTCTACGATGATACTTTTAATCATTCGTTAGCAGCGTTGCGCCTTTCTCATCGAGCAAATGGTGTGTCAAAGCTTCACGGGGAAGTGTCACGGAACATGTGGCATGATTATGCTGACATTTGTCCGATCGATCATATCACCAATGCACAAAATAAAAAATACTGGGCAGACCACATCATGGAAAATGCGCGTGTTCATGGTGATCTGGATGGCTTGCGCAAACGCAAACGCGAATTGAAAGAACGCCTGTTCCGTATTGTGGCCGACCAATCAGGAAAATTGATGAATCCTGATGTGTTAACCATCGTTTGGGCGCGTCGTTTTGCAGGTTACAAACGCGCCGATCTGATCACTCGCGAACGGCAATTGTTCCGTGAGTTATTGAACCGCTCTGAAATGCCCGTGCAAATTATCTGGGCCGGCAAACCATATCCATTCGATTATTCAGCGATTGAAACATTTAATCATTTGATCAATCTTACCGCACCTTACCCGAATGCTACGGTGCTGGTTGGATATGAGTTAGAGTTATCGCGTGATTTAAAAAATGGCAGCGATGTGTGGCTGAATAATCCGATCGTCACGCGTGAGGCTTCGGGCACTTCAGGTATGACAGCGGCGATGAATGGTGCTGTGAATTTATCTACGTGGGACGGCTGGATTTGCGAATATGGCAAGGATGGCGAAAATTCTTTTATCGTTCCTCCTGCGGCGCCTGATCTAACTGCTGAAGCTCGTGATCACGAGGATATGATGCAATTGTTCAGTATCATCAATGATAAAATTTGTCCCACCTACTACAATCATAGTAAAGATTGGTGGAAGTTGGCGCTTCATTCGATGAATGACGTGGTGCCATACTTTGATGCGGATCGCATGGTCAGAGAGTATTACGAAAAAATGTATTCTTGATTAGGCAAATGCCACCAAGCTGATTTGGCGCTCTTTGCATAATTTCTCGATTTGATCTTTTTCTAACAAAAGAGTTTTCGCTGCCTCTACGGCAATTACGGAAATCCCTGCATCTGCGCAGGTTTGGATTGTTTGAGAGCCGATGACGGGAATATCAAAGCGTAAATCTTGATTGGGTTTGGAAACTTTCACCATGGTCACTGTTTTTCCGCGACCTAGCTCACCGCCGCGTTTGATGCAGGCATTTGTTCCTTCAAAGGCTTCTACTGCAAGCACTGTGCCATGACGCACTAGCACCGTTTGTCCAATGTCTAAACGTGAACTTTCTTTCGCGATACGCTGACCAAAATGAACATCATCCCACGCTCTCGATTTGAGTGTTGGCCCAAAAATGTGACCTTCAGTAGCCAATAGTTCTTCCATGAATGTTGTGGCTGGAAGAAGGGTGATTCCGTCTTTCGCAAGTTCATTGGCGATCGCTCCAAACAAGGTCTCGGCATTTCGTTCTTTTACTTTGGCTAGCATAAACAGCAAGCGCATGTCGGGTCGAAGGTCAAAAAGATTTTTGGGTGCGATCTGCCCAACCATGATGGCTTCAGTTACACCTTGCGATTTAAAATATCGAATCAACTTTCCTAGTTGACCCACGCGGAACCATTCCAATGAATCGATCAAGCCATTCAGCTGTGCTTCATCGGTCTCTTGAAGAAATGCTGCCACACTCAACAGCGGCGGGACAGGTTGTTTTTTTGCGGCACGCGCGAAGGTAGATGGATACACTCCACTGCCTGCGATGATTCCGATGTTACGTGCCATTGTCATGAACGAATTGATTTGTCCGCAGAATTGAGGTCGGCTGCAATCCTTTTCTGAAAAAAACTCACTTGTGCTCAATCATCGCGTAGGCGTTATGATTGTGGATCGATTCAAAATTTTCGGCCTCGATGCGGTACCAAGTAATGTTTTCATGAGCATTGCTTCGTGAGGCAATATTGCGCACCAGATCTTCGACAAAAACGGGATTGTCATAGGCTTTCTCTGTGACGAATTTTTCGTCAGGTCGTTTCAGTAGGCTATACAATTCACAGCTGGCGGATCGTTCGACAAGGGCAATGAGATCCTCGATCCAAATGGATTTTATCGAGCGAATCGAGTAAGTGACGAGGCCTCGTTGATTGTGTGCACCGCGGTCGCTGATCGCTTTCGAGCACGGACAAAGTGTGGCTACCGGAACAAAAGTAGTGAGGATAAAATCAGAAGTACCATCGCGATTGTAGTCGATTTCAAACCGAACTTCATAGTCCACAAGACCTTCGCCACCTGTAATTGGGGCGAGTTTTTTGATGAAAAAGGGGAATTGAAACGTTACGTGTGCGCGTTGTGCATCGAGGCGCTTGAGTAATTCCTTTGGGATATGATTGATGGTGCGAACATCGAGACAGGAGCCGTGAGAGTTGAGGACTTCCACAAAGCGGCTCATGTGCGTCCCTTTGTATTCTTGGGGTAATTCTACAGCAAGTGATACGGTGGCGATGGTTTTTTGCGTCCCGCCATTTTTTTCGCGCACTTCTACGGGAAAGCGCAGGTTTTTCACGCCCACACGATCGATCGGTAAATTACGATCATCTTTTTCGTTTTGAGTATCGGTCAATTCTTGCATGTTAGGAAAAGGAGAGAGATAAAAAGAAAATGAAAAGGGCTTGCCCGAAAAGTTGCGGACAAGCCCTGGTAATCAGATCGTAAATCGCTTAGCGCGACAAACCGATTGCCCGTGAGCGCTTGATCTCACGAGTGATTTTGCGATGAACTTTGGCAGTCACACCAGTCACGCGACGTGGCAAAATCTTGCCAGTGATGGAAGTGAATTTGGCCAAAAGGTCAGGATTGGTGTGTTCAATTTTGTCCACCGGAATATCCTGGCGGCGGCGGGTCATGCGGCGATTGGCCTTGCGGAATGCAATACGGCGCTCGACTGTTTTTGGTTCTGTTTCTTGCATATGCTGGATGTGTTAGCGAAGTTCGCGGTGAAGAGTTCTGCGCTTCAGGAACGGATTGAATTTAACTTTCTCAAGACGCCCCGGTGTATTGAGGCTCTTTTTGTTACGAGTGGTGACATAGCGTGAGGTTGGTTTACCTTCGGCTTTGGCTTCGGTGCATTCTAAAATGATGATGTCGCGTGGCATGGCTTAATGTGATGGGAGGGGGAAAATAGATTAATCTTCGTCGTCGTCAAGCGAAATCGACTCAGAATCTTCATCTTCGTCAAAAATTCCTCCGCCGCTGAACCCGACGCTACCACTGGGGCGGAATTTACGCTTGCCGTATTCCTTTTCCCATTGTGCCTGGCACTCTACAGTGAGGCGCGCAAAAGGTATCGCTTCGAGGCGGGCGAGAGGGATGCGTTTGCCTGACATTTCACAAAGGCCATAGGTGCCTTTTTTGATACGTAGCAATGCTTCCTCGATTTCGTAAAGGGCTTCTTGATCGTTGGCCAAGACGCTGAGGGCGAAATCGCGGTCATACGCATCACTGCCTGCATCACCTTGGTGTTGACCGCTTCCTGAGGCTTCACCGCCATCGCTAGAACTGCGGATTGCTTCACGTGCAGAACCTGTCATCGCATCGACGATGTCATCGCGCAAGTCTAGCAAGCGTTGCTTCTGTTTGGCGGCAAATGCGAGAAATTTTGGATCGGTGATTGGTTCAACGATGATTTGCGGTGGTTCAACGACAACTGGCTTGCGGGTTACTTTAGCAAAGACTTTTTTGACAGCCTTTTTAGTAGGCAAGGCGACTGGCGCTTCTTTTGCTGGCGTTGGTTTTACAACGATTTGTTTCTTTTTTTCTATTGGTGCTTTGACTTTAATGGGAGCTGGAGCTGTTTTCTTGATTGCCACAGCTGCGGTTTTCTTTACAGGCTTAGAGGGAGCTTTCTTGACGGGAGCAGCTTTTTTCACAGGCTTAGCGGGAGCTTTCTTGACGGGAGCAGCTTTTTTCACAGGCTTAGCAGGAGCTTTCTTGATGGGAGCAACTTTTTTCACAGGCTTAGCAGGAGCTTTCTTGACGGGAGCAGCTTTTTTCACAGGCTTA
>CAIRGO010000136.1 GCA_903878115.1 Akkermansiaceae bacterium
CTCGTAGTGCTGGTAGAGCAGCGAGTCGTGGAAGTAGCAGTCCTCGATCCAGAGGTATTTTTGGGTGGGGGCACCTTTGGCGTATTCAGCGTAGATGCCGGTAATGCAGCGGGCAAATTCGAGGCCGACGATCTTGTAGCCGCCTTTGTTGTCGAGGCGGATGCCGGTGCGGTCCTGCTGGAAGTCCTCGCGGTCAATGAGGGGTTTTTTTCCTTCACCGTAGGCGCTGATGAGGATGGGCTTTTCCGGCGTGCCGCTGCCTTTGGGGGTGAGTTCCTCGTTCCAGGTGTCACCGCGTTTGAGCAGGATGCTGTCGCCGGGCTGATACTCGATGGACGCTTTGGCCAGCGTCTTCCATGGCGTGGTTGCGGCAGTGCCGGCAGCGTTGTCATCGCCAGTGGACTGGCTGATATAGATGGTTTTCGCGTCGGCTAGTGCGACGCCGAGGATCAACGCGGTGAGCGCGACCACGAGAGCCGGCCTGGTGAGAAGAGTGTGGAGTTTCATGATAGATTTTCGCTGGCGTTTGCTGGTCTGAAATTACGAGAGAGAAATAATCAGAACCTTGCTTGTGCCTCAAGCCAAACCGCCGCCAATTCACTCACCCAAGCGCTCAACGAAGCTCGCGGGCCATGGCAGGCTATTTCTTGTCCAGCATCTTGATTTTGATGTCTTTGAACTGGAGAGTCATCGTGTGGCCGCCGTGCATCTGGATACCGATGACGCCGTTCTTGCAGGCTTTGGGGCTGTTGTCGGTCATCTCTGTGGTGACCTGGCCGTTGATGCTGTAGGTGATATGGTTGCCGTCGGCGATGACCACTACCTCGTTCCATTCGCCGACGGGTTTGATTTTGGCGGCGATTTCGGCGTTAGATTTTTCGAGGGGCGTGTTGGTGCGCTTATTTTCGGCATCCCAGACGGTTTTTTCACCGCGGTTGCTCATGATGCCGCGGCCACCGGCGACACCACCCTCGTCATAGATGATTCCGGTGTAGGAATTGCCAGCGTCGATGTCGGCCTGATAGCCGCCGACGTGAAACATCTCGGGGTTGTCAATCTTACCGCGGATCTGCACGCCGGAATTTCCGCCGGGGGTGACCCATTTGAAACTGTAGCGGATTTCGAAGTTGGCGAACTTCTCGGGGTTATCTTTCGAGTAGAGCAGAATCAAATTGGTCTGCTTGGAATTTTCCATGGTTTCGGAACACTGGATCGCCCCATCCACTACGGACCAGTAACCTTCCAGGCCTTCCCAGCCGGCGAGATCCTTGCCATTGAAAAGTGAAATCCAGCCATCGGCACCGGCGGCGGGAATTGCGGTTTTGGTTTTTTCTTCGGCGAAGCCGACATTTGATAGGGCGCAGAGCGCCAGAACGGCAATCCAAGGTGAGGATGTTTTCATAAGTTGTTGGTAGGAATTTGGTCTTGAAGTGTGGGCGTTTGAAAACGCGGTGAAAGGGACTTGTGGTGGGGAAATGAATGAATCGTGCGGGAGTCGATCAGGCAGAGCCATCTGCGGCGAGGGAATAGGCAGCGCGCTATTTTTTGAACATCGGATCCTCGGGATTCCCGCGGGACATGAGGTAGGCGATGAGATCGCGGAGCTCGTCGGTGGAGAGGGAGTTGATGAGGCCCGGCGGCATCTGCGAGATGGGGGAAACCTTGATGGATTTCACGTCGGAGTAGTTGATGACGACGGGCTTCGCCTTCGGATCGGCGGTGTGGACGGTGACGATGTCGCCTTCGGTGATGACGAGTCCGGCGTGGGTCTTGCCGTCGTTGAGGGTGACGGTGGAGGAGCCGTATTGGTCGGAGATCACCTTGCTTGGCTCGATGATGGCCTCGAGCAGATCGCGGGCGCTGAACTTGTTCCGCACGGTGGTGAGATCCGGGCCGATGGAGCCTCCCAAGCCATCGAAGTGGTGGCAGGAAGCGCAGGCGGTGGCGTGCAGAAGGTTGCGGCCGGAGTTGAAATCGCGGCCTTGCATCGCGCCGTTTTCCCCGATGGCGGCGAGTGCCGTGGCCACCGTCCATGCGCGACCCGGCCCTTTCGGCGGGGTGATGGCGAAGTCCGGCTTGGCAGCGATCTTTTCACCGGTGAGATCGGCGAGGGCGGCGCGCTCCGCCTCGGATGCGTTCTCAAGAGCCTTGCTGCGGATGTTGGTGAGGAAGCCCCCGTAGCTGGCGCCGCCGGAGAGCTTGCCGGCGTTGTTGAGGAATGTAGTGTATTCGCGGCGCTCCTTGGTGGTCCAGCCGTAGCGGACGTTGCGGAGGCTGTACGCGTAGCCGATTTCCTGCGCCGGGGTCGGGTTGTCGAGGAGCTTGCGGATGCCACCGCCGTAGCCGCCGTTGCGTGCGACCAGTTCGAACCAATCGGGGACGACGGGTTTCGAAGGATTACGGATCAGCTCCATCGTGCGGGAAACGACGTTGGGCGCATCGAGATAGACGAGGATCTGCGCTAGCTCGGTGTTGAGGTGCAGGGTTTTCGCGGGGAAAAGCGGATTCAGCTCGGTGATGATCGCCGCTTTTTCCGTCGCATCCGGCGCGCCGAGACGCATGAAGGTGAGGCCGTAGGCGCGGAGAAGCCCGAGCATCTGGCTTTCCTCCAGACTTTTCGGGGAAAGCTCCAAAAGGGAGGCGATGAGCGGCGCTTTGTATTGCTTGTCATTGCTGCGTGCGAGGGCGACGGCTCCGGCGATTCTGGCTTGGGTGTTTTTCTCCGTGAAAACTTTCGAAGCCCATTCCGCAGCCGGCTGTGCCTCGATGGCGACGCGGGCGGCGTTGCGGATGAAGCGGTCGGTGCTGCTCAAGTGCGGCCATGCGGTGGCGACGGCCTTTGGATTTTTTATTCCGTGGAAGACTTCCAAAGAGTGGCGCAGGGCACGGGCCTTCGCGGCAACCAGCGGGCCGTCTCCGGTGGGCGCGGTGGTGGATTCGCTGCCGGTGTAAACGACGCGGTAGAGTGCGGACTGGGTGCCGCGGCCGCCGGTGGTGAAGTAAAGCGCTCCATCATTGCCGACGATCGCATCCGTGACCGGAAGGGGCGCGCCGGAGATGAATTCCTCGGTCTTCGCCGTGTAGCTGGCGCCTTGCGGAGTGAGGTGGATGGCGTAGATGGTGCCGAATGTCCAATCGAGCGCGAAGAGGGCGTCCTGATATTTCGTGGGAAACTTCGCCCCTGTGCCCATGACGGTGCCCGTCGGTGAGCCGGGCCCGATATCGACGACAGGCGGGAGGCTGTCCTCATAATAGGTGGGCCATTTCCCGCTGCCGCTGCGCCATCCGAAGTCCGATCCGCTGGTGGCATGGCAGATCCGGGTGGGGCGATACCAGGGCGAGCCCATGTCATACTCCATGTCCGCATCGTAGGTAAAAATATCGCCGAAGCGGTTGAGCGCGATGTCATATTGATTCCGGTATCCCATGCTATGGACGAAGTAATTTTTCCCGTCCGGGGTGACCTTGCAGATCCATCCGCCGGGAGCGAGGATGTCTTTGGCGTGGCCGCTCGGGTCCCAATCGCGCGGCAGGAGGATATCCTCGCTCCATGTCGTGCTGGAGCCTTTGATGAGCGCTTGCGGGAGTGAGGTGTGGTTGCCGGCGACCACCAGAAGATTCTCCCCGTCCTTGTCGGGAATGACGGCGTGGTTGCCGTGCTCGCCGCCGCCTACGGCACCGCCGAGTTCTTCCTTGACATCCGGCATGCCGTCGTTGTTCGTGTCGGTGGCGGTGACAAGTCCCAAACCGGTGGCGTGGGCGTAGAGTTTGCCGTGAGCCCAGGTCAGACCATTGGCGCCGTTGATGTCGACAGGGATTTTTTCCACCTCCACATGGATCTCATCCTTGGTGTCTTTCACAGAAACCCGGAAGAGGCCCTTGCCCCATTGATCGGAGGTGATGAAGCGGCCTGCGGCATCCTTCGTGATCGCGACCCATGAACCCTGCTCCTCGGCGGGCACCGTGTAGAGAAGCTCGGCGCGGAAACCTGGGGCGATTTTCAGTTGGTTGGTATTCGGAACTGATCCGCCGCCTGCCTTGCCGCTGGGGGTGCCCCAAGGCGGTGCTCCGAGGACCGCGATTTTTTCGGGTTGTTGCCATGCGCTATCGTCGAAGGCGACAGCTTGCCAGCCGGCGGCTTCGGTCTCGGAGAGTTTCCAACCGTCGTTTCCGGTCATGACGATTTCGCGTGCGCCGCCCTTTGAGGTGAGAACCAGCTTCGCGATCACACCGGCCGCCCCGTCCTGGTTCTCGGCTTTGATGGCGATCACGTTCTTTCCAGTTTTCGCGAGATCCGCGAGGACATTAACGTCAACTGGAGTGCCCCATTCCTTGCTTTTGGCAACTTCTTTGCCGTTGATCCACAGCGTGAGCGCATTATCGCAGGTGGCGATGATGCGAGCTGATTCGAGATTTGCGGGCGTGTTGAAAGTGGTTCTGACAAACTGGGTTTTGATCTGATCTTTGCCCCAAACCCAGGTGGGAACCGGTAAATCGTCGAGGGCATCGCCGCTGCCTGTGGACTGCGCCTGGCGGCTGATGATGAATTTTTTGGGTGCTGCCTCGATCGCGCCGATCATTGGCGCGGCGAGAAAGGAGATCAGGAGGGTAGGGATTAGTTTTTGCATAAATACTTCGGCTGGGGCGTGTTTGAGGTGGCTTATTAATGCCACTTTCGGAATTTCGGCTACAGTCTAGTATCATGGCGGCGGGTCGAAAAGAAGCGAAACGGGTGACAAACGGGTGACAAACGGGTGACAACAACAGATCCCAAAGAAAGACCGCTTGCGCTCCAAGACGCAAGACCGCAAGACGCAAGAGAAGAGGATTACAGGGACCATCCAGCCACGCCCTCAGGTCTGGTTGTAACAGACTGTCTCATACCATTTTCTAGCCGATCGAAAAGGAAGGTCACTTCATGACCAAGTGGCAGGCCTTCAGTCATTAATCTAGCCATAAACAGTAAAAAGTGCACAAAAACTCAACGAGTTGCGCCATAAAGCTCATCACATCAAAAACGACTAAACGATCAAAATCCCGACATCAAAATCTTGCACACCCTCTTATATACCCTTGATTTTGACAGAAAATCCTATAATTTTTTTCTCGAAAAGACGCGCCGCCATGAAAAAAACATGCTGATTCCATCGACACCGCCATCCTCGACCAAATCCGGTCGATCGCGCCGATCTTCCCGCCGATGCCGCCAGCGCTCCCGCCTGGATCACCGATATTTTCCACCGCGTTGCCAAAAACCTGCCTGCCGCCTGAGCCATGGATGGCTTGCTGAAGCTCAGCCCCGCCTCTATCAAGCCCTGCGTAAGAGATCCAAGACCACCGCTGATAAAACCATGAAATACAACAAACCCCTCCCATGCCCGTGATCCGTCTGCTCGTCCTCTTCACCGTCTCCATCCTCACCGCCAGCGCCGCCAATCCCTTCGGCGTTTTCGACTTCGACTTCCGGGGGGCTAACCCCGCAGAGAAAATCCATAGCATCGACGCCTGCGCCTTCGACGGCATCGCCATGTGGATGAACTCGCCCGAGGATCTCGAAAAATTCGCCGCTTACCAACGCGCCAAGCCCAGCACCCGCCTGCTCGCCGCCCTGCTTCACCTCCACGCTGACAAGCCCGCCGACCTCAACCGCGAACACCTCGCCAAGGTCGCCAAGAAACTTGCCACCGAACACGGGAAATTCTGGCTCATCATCAGCGGCGATATCAACAACGAGGCTCAAATCATCAACCTCATTCGCAGCGTCGCCGACATCGCCGCTGCCGAAAACGTCACCCTCTCACTCTACCCCCACGACGGCCACGTCATGGCCACGGCGGAGCAGGCACTCGGCTATTTAACCAAAGCCGCCCGGCCCAACGTCACCCTCAGCGTCCATCTGTGCCATGAACTCCGTGCCGGAAATATCGACCGCCTCGATGCTGTCGTCGCAGCCGTCCTCCCCCATTTAGACATGGTCACCCTCAGCGGCTCAGACCGTAAAACCACCGCTGGTGCGAAAGACTGGAGCGACGCGATCAAGCCCCTCGGCGAGGGCGACTATGACCCCAAAACATTCCTTCGTATTCTCAAGAAATACCACTACCAAGGCCCTATCATCCTCCACACCTTCGGCCTTTCCAACAAGCCCGCCACCCATCATAAATCCTCCTTCGACCTCTACCAAAAAATGGCTGCAGAAGTCACCGCCGAACCCTAATCACACCCGACACCCCAACCTTGCACCGCATCACCACCCTCGTTGGCATCCACTACTCCACCCCCGAAGACTTCGACCGCGAGCACATGAAAAAAGTCGTCAAACCACCCGGTCACGATACGAATGGTGTCGACCATGCCATTTGAGCCGATGTTTATCTAACGAAATGAAACGCGTCACCATGAAGACAAAACGAATCCACCTCTTGGCAGCTCTATGCCTTACCTCTCCCACGCTGTTAGCGGTTGAGCCCACTGCCGCAGACAAGGCTCCCGACTACCAGTCGATGAAGGCCGAAGTCGAAGCGCTTGGAAAATTGACCCATGCTCCCAAATATCAGGTTGTGGAGAGGGGCGATGCCACTCCCAACCTCAAGCCGATCCTCTACGCCGGGCCGGATTATCAGGGCAAACCGACGAAGGTTTTTGCCTGGCTCGGCCTTCCTGAAAAACGCGCGGGCAAGATACCTGCCGTCGTGTTGGTGCACGGCGGGGGCGGAACCGCTTCGAAGGCTTGGGTTCAAAATTGGAACAACCACGGCTACGCCGCCATCAGCATGTCGCTGGAAGGCCAGACAGACCAATCTCAAAGGCTCCCGGATGGCGGCCCGGCGCGCCCCGGCATCTTCGGCGATTCGGTAGTTCCGATCAAGGACCAGTGGATGTATCAATGCGTCGCTGATGCGACACTCGCTGCGGCTCTGCTCCGCAGCCTGCCGGAGGTTGA
>CAIRGO010000137.1 GCA_903878115.1 Akkermansiaceae bacterium
CCGGAGTGGGTTCGTGCCGAAGTTTATCGAACTGTTGCACTGGCATCATCAGGTGATTATGAATCGGCGTTGGCTGCCGCGAACGCTTTGGCCAACTTGCCGATTCCGAAAGAGCGCATCGAATCTGCTGGTGCGCGGATGATGTTTTGGGAGGCTAAAACATTGGCCGCACGTTTATTGATGCGTCGAGGTGCTAAGGGCGATGAAGCATTGGCGATTGCTAGTTTGCCCAAACCCGATGATGTGAAAGATATTGTCTCGCGCACGAAAGTTGGTTCGTTTTATCAAGGCTTAGTGATTGTGTTAGAGGGTAAAAAAGCCCTTGCTGAAGGTGATGCCAAACGCGCAGAAGAGCTGTTTCAGCTAATGGCCATGCATGGCGAAAAAATGGAAGAGGTTCGCGTGCAAGCTGGAAAAGTCGGCGAGCTTTCTCCTTTTCTTCGCGCGTTTGAATGCTTGGAAGTAAGCGCCTCAGAGTTCAAGGGTGATCTTACCATGAAGATTAGCAATGCTACGGTGAACGCGGCTTACAACTGGTTCAGCGGTGCGCGTGACAAACAAAGAATCTCATCGCGCATGATGCCGCCGATTACCTTGTTTCCGATGAGCGCGCATCTTTCCGATTACTATCAAAACAAAAAAGATCTGAAAAGTGCGCGTGAAGCATGCGAAGAAGGATTGTTGTTTTGGCCTAACGATTTAATTTTGTTAGATCATTTGCGAAAAATTGCGACCCTGCAAAATAACACACAGGACAGTAAAAAGTTTGCCGAGAAAATAGAAGATATTAAAAAAGGCTCGAACCATTAGTCCTGCTCGTTCGCCAACATTTTTCTTAGCCGTTCGGCAAAGAGAGATCTGACGATCAAAATCATGTAGCAAAAGGTAAGGATTGCTACGATCATTTCAAGCATCGGCGTAGCTGGTGGTTTTGGCGCTGGATGCGCGATCCACTCGGCCCAGTTGGGTAGATTGACCATGGTGCGGCAGAAACCCAGTAGCGCAACAATTCCGCTGCCGACAATACCGTGCCAGTAATTTTTTATCGAGAAAATCCAGCAGATGATAAATGAGCCACCGAGAGTGAGTCCGCCTAACAGAAAAGAAAAACTCTCATTTCGATCAGGCAATATTGTTTTGCCAAAAATCCCAATGGCAAGACAAATTAAACCTAACAGAAATGAAAGTCTTGGTAACATTTTTTACGTTAGATTCTAGCCAAGATGGCATCACCCATTTGCGCTGAATTCACGCGCGTTTCACCCGCTGCTCCTGTGGCGATGTCGCCAGTGCGGAAGCCATCACGAATGGTAGCGGACACAGCGGCATCAATCGCATCTGCTGCGGCAACTTCACCAAGTGAATAGCGGAGCAGCATCGATACACTGAGAATTTGCGCAATCGGATTCGCAATGCCCATGCCTGCAATGTCGGGAGCGGATCCGCCCGATGGCTCATACATGCCGAAATACAATCCTTTATCATTTTTTGCGCCGAGTGATGCAGATGGCAGCATGCCTAACGATCCAGAAATCATCGCCATTTCGTCAGAGAGAATATCGCCAAAAAGATTTTCGGTCACGAGAACATCAAACTCCGCAGGGCGTTTCACCAATTGCATCGCGGCATTGTCGACATACATGTGCGTGAGCGCTACATCAGGAAATTCTTTGGCGACTTCGTTCGCCGTCTCGCGCCACAGCACCGATGAGGCGAGCACATTGGCTTTGTCCACCGACATCAAACGTTTGTCGCGACCACGTGCCGCAGTAAATGCCACGCGCAGAATTCGCTCGATTTCGGATTTTTTATAAATCATCGTATCGAATGCCACAGGTTCGCCATTTTCTTCGCGGCGACCTTTTGGTTGGCCGAAATAAACGCCACCTGTGAGTTCGCGCACGCAGAGCACATCAAACCCATTGGCGATCAATTCGTTTTTCACAGGTGAAGCATGAATTAATGCTGGCAAACATACACCTGGACGAAGATTGGCAAAAAGCCCGAAATGTTTACGCAGCGGCAACAACGCACCACGTTCTGGCTGAATATCTGGTGGCAACGATTCCCATTTGGGACCGCCTACGGAGCCGAATAAAATCGCATCAGCTTTCTCAGAAGCTGCAATGGTTTCTGGAGGTAATGGATGCCCAGTTGCATCAATCGCCGCGCCACCAACGAGGTGTTCGCTGCGATTTACGGTGAAGTTAAATTTTTCGGTTACAGCATCAAGCACGCGTAATGCTTGCGTCATGACTTCAGGTCCGATTCCGTCGCCGGAGAGAATAGTAATAGTATGCATGGGTCGATTAGTGTGTGAGGGCCGCGAGGTTTTGGTAAAATGCACAAGGAATCAAGCACCATTGTCATGATTGATGAGATTTCTTCCACTGCTGAGAATTTGTTTTTTTGGTGGAGGCCGTAGTAAGAGCCAGTGGCCGGAAATGAGGACGAAAAAAAGGGGGGCGGAGTTAATGTAAAATCACAATATGCAAGATCCCTATTTACTTCATAACAAGGCTTGCCGAAGCGCCCGATTTTTTTGACAATCATGTGACACTTTATCTGTCGGATTCTGTTACATTTTGCCTGCTATGAAATACAAAACATTAATCATTTCAGCATTCACTATCGCCGCCCTCCACGGGCAGGAAATAAAGCTGTTCCCTTAGTAAGCGTCACAGTCGCAAACAATGGTCCAGCCCAATCAATTGATCCCTTTGCAGTCGGCAACCCCAAACAATAGAGTAAGCAGCGGAATTGAGGCCTCGGCGATCTCACTGTGAGACCGAGCTCATTGCTCGCCGTGCGCAATGGCGAAACCATCGAACTCACGCCACGCGAGGTATCGATGCTACGACTCCTCCACGACCACAGTGGCGAGCCTGTCACCCGCGATGCATTTCTCGATACTTGCTGGGGACTCAATTATTTCCCCGATTCCCGCACACTCGATCAACACATTTTCCTACTCCGAAAAAAAATCGAGTTAGATCCCACCAATCCAAAAATCATCCAAAGCGTTCGTGCTGTGTGCTATCGGTATCCTGCTTAGGCTGAGTCTAACGAAAAGTAGCGACTGGCTGATCTCAACACTGAGACTGAGATATTTTGGTATTTCAGAAATGACCTCGTTGTTCTGCCAGACTCGGCGTCCGTCGATGAATATCGCATTACCGCACTGGGGCCGCGCCATGTAGTATTATTTATCCTTCGCTGGCGGTCCATCGCGTCGCGGGGCGAGTTGATCATCGAGCCAAGCACCGACTTTTTCAGCCCACAACTGTCCGTGTTTTTGCAGACCATTGCCGTTGAAATGAACGCCCGCCCGCAAGTCGCCGCGCAGCGCGTCGGTGTCCACGCCCTCCCACGACAATCCCTTGCTCCAGAGGCTTTTCATGGCTTTGCGAAACTCGGTGTTCTCCTGTTCCTGCTCACTGTGAAAAGTCGCAATCGCGGTGAACCACGGCACCGGCCATGCGGCTTGGTTGCGCGAGCTGCGGATGAGTTTTTCCATGAACTCGACGTATTGCGCCCCGCTGATCTGTCGGGCGGCGTTGCTTTGCCCAGCATCGCTTTCACCCTGATGCCAGATCACCGCACGAAAACCGCCGATGCCGAGATCCTTCATCGGCTGGCAGAGTTTGGCGAACAGCACGCCGTCGGACTCGAACTCGTCGCCCTTCGGCACCACTCCTTTTCCTGTGGTAGTGTTTTGCTTGAAACGGACACCCTTGGGCAACCACTCCCGCACGCTAGTGCTACCCACCGCCACTGGCACGATACCGATGATTACTCCATAACGAGCGGTCATTGCATCGCCAAAAGCCGGTATGAAGCTGCCACCATTTCCGCTGGCGCCGCGCTGCGGATCATTCGCGATGCTCCATTGCTTGCCATCGAACGAGCTCACGAGCTGTGACTTCGTCATCTGCTTTTCCGAACCATGATTTGCCGCATTCGACTGACCCGCGACGATGAATACTTCGCCCAAGCCGACATGTTCCACCGCCGCCTCGGCCACTGTTTTGCCGTCTTTTAGCCCGCGCACTTCCACCCGATACCACCCAGCACTTGGCTTGGTTTTTACGTCCAAAGCGATCTTACCACTCGCAACGGGCGATTTGATATTCTCCCAAGCAACTCCAGCAGAATCGCTGCCGTTCGCGATCACGCGGTATTGCCAAGTATCGGCATCCACAAGCACCGAGCCACGAATTACGATGGTGCCCTCGTCAACCGTCCGTCTTTGGAAGACCTGATAGTCCAGCGGAGAAGATAAGGCTACCTCGGGTGTCACTGGTGCCGCAGTAAGTAAGTTTAGCGGGAGAAGCATTAGTGAGAGGATCAGGGAAGGTATCGTTTTATGCATGGGAATTAGACTCGAAATGGAAGTGAAGAAAAGCGGCGATGGGGAGTAGACTCGATTTCGAAAAAGGGCAGGGTATCTCTGATTAGCGAGTTGGTTTGGTTATGAGGCAGCGGTCAATTTCCTGACCGGTGGCATCGAGCGCACGCAGCAGCAGTCGGTCCGTCGTTAGTTCGAAGACGGTGAACGAATGTCGGTCTGCCACGAACTTCGCGGTGTAGGGCACCCAGTTTCCGGGCTTCTGGCTCTGGAAAAAGGCCGCATTCTTTTCGAGTTCGCCTTTGTAGAGTGTGCCGCCACCTCCTCCGGCGACGAGGTGGATTAGGCCATTGGGCCGAGTGTGAGTCACGCCGTCGAAGACCGTGTCGAGTTTGAAATTACCGTTGACGAGGCCTCCGGCCGGAACCTTCACGGAGTCGGGCGTGAACCGAAGCGGGACACTGCGCTGGTAGTTGTGCACGTGACCGGAACAGATCAGATCAGCCCCGCAGCGCTCGAACAGTGGGGCGAGCAGTCGCGTTTTCTGCTCGTTGTAATGCTCGCGCGAGCTATGAAACATGGGCGCGTGGATGCAGACGAATTTCCACGGAGCATGGCTGACGGTGAGATCGCGTTCGATCCATTCGAGCATCTTCGGTGAGTCGAGTTTCGCGTAGCCGTTATTGTCGAGGATCAGGAAATGCGCCGGACCGTCGTCGAACGAGTAGTTTCCGAGGGCTGGATAGCTGCTGCCGGCCGACTGGCGAAATGTGGCGGCGGCAGGCGAGGTTCCGAGTGGCGTGCTCCAGGGTCCTTCGCCGGGACCATTGGCAGGAGCTTGGAAAAAGTAATAGGCACCGAGAACGTCCGGAGTATCTAGCAGGTTGTGGGTGTCGACGTCGTGGTTTCCGAGCACCGCATAAAACGGAATGGAGGCCATCAAGGACGGTCCGCTGAGTGGATTGTAGGTGTTCCAGTAGTGATCGAGATACTGGCTGACGCGGCCAGTGGGATAGACCAGATCCCCAAGGGCTACGACAAAAGCAGGATCTACCTTTGCGATCTGGGCGGCGACGGCATCCTGTCCGGTTTGGCCATTTGCTAGATCACCGACCATCACAAAGCGGATCGGTTTCCCAGCGCTCGCGCTGGTCCGAAAGGTGCCAGAGCCGATCTCCTGACCCGCCCGTTTCACTTGGTAATGGATCGTGCGATCCATGGGCAAGCCGTCGATCGAGGCGGTGTATTTGAAGAAGTGCTGCTCGTGTTCGGCAGTCCCCTTGACTTTGTCTTCACCGGGCTCGTTCTCTGCTGGCTTGCGAGTGGATTTTGCTGGGCCGAAATCGAGTTTCACACGCTCGGGTGTCACAATGCGGGTGGGAAAATTCTCGCCGCTGAACTCGACGCTGAACTCACCAGGGACCTGGTCCGTCAGCCAGAGGATTCGTTTCGACTCGGCTCCAGCGATCGTGGAAATAGGTCCCGGCTGGACATAGGGCCGCACGACCAGCGACTGGCCAGAAAGTGCGGAGTGGAACAGCAAGACTGCGAAGATTGTAGTTTTCATGGCTTTGGACTTTCAACTGGGGCTCCCAGAGGCATGCGTTTCTGGATGCCCCAGGCGCCGAGCTTTCGCTGGGTGACGATTAGTTCCTTATCGGTGATTCTTACCACGAGGAAGTCGCCGGTGTCGCCATCACCGCGTGCGGTAGCACCATCATGGATGGTAAGCAAGCCATGCCAGGGCACGAAGGCTGCGCCGTGCGAGTGGCCATTGATCAGACAGGCGATGTGATAGGGTTTCACAACTTCGTAAAATCGCTCCTTGGCATCGGCATGCCACCAGTCGGACATGCCACCGAGCCAGCCGAAGTGCTGGAAAACGACCACCCAGCGACCGCTGTTGCCGACATTCTTCGCGAGGTCTTCTTTCAGGAAACGAAGCGCTCCTTCTGGATCGTGCTCGCGGCCGTTCACGCCCTTCACGTCCTCAGGACCATTTCCTCCGAACAGATTCAACTGCACAAGATGCACCTGATCCCAATCCCATGAGTAATGAAGACCATTCGTTGATACCGAAGTGAGTCCGCTCCGCTTGGCATTTCGCTCCTTGATTCCTGCCCGCGTGATGCTTTTCGCAGGACCTCCATCGTGATTGCCAAA
Source organism: Akkermansiaceae bacterium (assembly GCA_903878115.1). Taxonomy (GTDB): domain Bacteria; phylum Verrucomicrobiota; class Verrucomicrobiia; order Verrucomicrobiales; family Akkermansiaceae; genus UBA956. The sequence goes on from CAIRGO010000137.1 coordinate 6,512, forward strand.
GCCCTCAAAAAGCGGATAGCAAAGTCGCCCGTCTGTACCTGTCAGGCCGTAGTCCCGACAAAAATCTGACCACTGCGCATGCGCTGTTTCCGCGTTGAAACCCTCGTCGAGCAGGTCGCCGTTCATCGCCACTCCACGAGGTGTTCTGACCACTCCACCACCTATCGAAGCCGGCAGCGATTCGCCGGGAAGGGCATTCATTTGATCAATCACACGACGGTTGATCGCGGCATTGTTTTCACGACCGTAGTGGCTGTCGGAGCCCACAAAAAAGGTGACGTCGTTCTTCACTAGTTCATCCCTCGTGCGGAAGGTCCAGATTGCTCCGCGCGTGGCGGGTTGAGTGCCGTTGTCGGAATCGACCCGCCAGAAGCAGCGGGTTCCGGGAAGCAGGGCGATTGGCAGTGAAAAACTCCGCGCCTGGCCAGAAAGTTCGGCCATCGGTTTGGTGGCATGTTCGACCTCGTCAGCGGTCGCACCAATATAGACGCGCTGTCGAGTGGCATACTGGCCGGGCTGCCAAGTAAGAATTTTCGTGGTGACAGCGACGTTGCTGTCATGATCACGTGGCAATGGACCTGCCGCTAGACCGGCATCGGCCTTGAAGGACCAGACCAGTCCCGGCGCGATCAACTTGCCCTGTTTGTCGATCTGGTCGACCCGCCAGAAATACGTTGTTCCCACCTTCAGGCCTTTTTGTTCAAGCTCCGATGTTGTCACCCGCCTTGCGAGCTCTTGTTTCCCGGCCTCCACAGCGCTGCGATCACTATCCACGTAAACGACGAAGCTGATGGCTTCCGGAGATCCTGGCTGCCAGCGAAGTCTCACGTTTAACGCGGTGGTCGTGGTATCGTTCGCAGGCTCGGGTGCGAAGGCTGTTTTCAATCCGGCACTAAGTCGCAGTTCGCTTTGAGAAAGTACCACGGGCAGCATTCGCAATCGGGCGATCGCACCGGTGAAGTGTTTCAGCTTGCCTGCCTCATTGGTTTCACCAGAAGCCCCGACATGAATGACGGCCTGCGGGGTGATCGTGAATTTTAGGGCTCTTTCAAGATCAAGCTCACCGTCAACATAGACGCGCAGTGTGCTGTCGCCGCCAACACCACCGTAAGTCCACGCGAGGTGATGCCAGGCGTTCGGGTCAGGCAGTGTAGTAAACGGAGTCGTCGCCTTGAAACCGGATCTAAACGCTCCAGACGTGGAACTGCCAGCGAAGCTGAACTCGGTTCCCGGTCCGCCCTTGGACGGAGCCAGAACCATCAATGTTTCGGACTTTTCCACGGTGGGATTGAGCACCCAAGCCTCCACGGTGAAAGGGCTCTTCTCGAAACCGGCAGGTAAAGCGAATCCCGATATCAAGTCATTCCCGCCGCTGAACTCGACCGCCTGCCGACCGTTCACCATCGCCACCCGCAGCGGCTGCTCCGATTTAAGCAGACCAGCATAGGTTCCTTTCGCAGGCCACTCCTGGATCGACCCTTGGACAAGCTGTGACGCGTCCAAGTCGAATATCGCATCGCCAGCCTTTGTGGGCTCAGAGATCGAAGTGTAGGCAAATACTGCTGTGCACAAAAGTGAGAGGAGGATGGAAAGGTTCCGTTTCATGGGTTGAACTGCTAGGAAATTGCTTTTGGGATGAAGGTCGTTGCAAGAGCCAAGGTCAGGGGAAATGGGGAACTTGGGCTAATCTGAAAGGCTGAAAACTGAAATTCTTACATTAAGATAACTCTGCCGAGGCCGGGATTAGGAGGTTACGGGCAATATCACAGCAATTCTCAATTTCAATTTATACGCAACTTTCCGCACCGCTTTGTCAAAAATAATTTTTATTCTGGATGATTGTTTTTTTGCTGCGGCACCATTTTGTCAGGTTGATTCGAGAACCGAGATTCGTTCGTCTTCCCATGGGATTTCATTACAAATAATGCGCGCTTGCCAGATGCGTGGTTCTTTGTAGATTCGCTGCATGCGCACCTTTCTACTTTTGTTATTCTGTTCTCTGATATGGATCAATCCATGTTTTAGTAATTCCCCAGAATTGGCAACTGGCATTCGCACCGAGTATCAGAAAAAAATGGAACTCTGGACACTGAGCATGCAGGCGGCAACGACCGCCGAGGCACAGGCAAAACTTTTGTCAGAACGCCCTGATGGCTTCGTCTATTCCCAACGCTTGTGGGCGGCGCTTAAAGGTTCGCTCACGCAAGATTGGACCATAGAACCTGCTGGCTGGTTGCTAAAACTGGTGTGCTCTTTGCCATCGAATCCTCCCAAGCCCGAGGTGGTAGCTTTGCGAACAGAGATTGTTAGCTCGATCATGGATGCCGTGGAGAAGAATCACATGCGCAGTGCGAAATTAGCGTCTGTTTGCATGGGCTTACTTGCTGTAGGCGATAATAAAACATTGCAGTTGTTAGAGAAGATTGAAAAAGGAAGTCCTGATCGCAAGGTCCAAGGTGTGGCAGCACTCGCGTTAGCATTTTTGTTAGAAAATCTCGGCGACGAAGTGAACAATATCAAACGACGCCTGACGCTTATTCGCAAGGCCATCATCGAAAGTGCCGATGTGGTAATCGATGGCACCACTGTGGCGAAGATGGCAGAAGATCAACTCTATGTGATTCGTTATCTTAGTAAGGGCCGTGAAGCTCCTGATTTGGAGGGGCTTGACGTCTCAGGAACGAAGATGAAACTCTCAGATTTTAGTGGGAAAGTAGTGGTGCTTTTGTTCTGGAATACTGCCATTACTGATTATGAGCGGGTCATCGAAATTCATCGCAATATGGTAAAAAAAATGGAAGGGAAGCCGTTTGTGCTCGTAGGTGTGACCAATGATAGTCTCGCTTCTTTACGAGTGTTACAGGGGGATGGATTAGTGACATGGCGAAATTTTTGTGACACAAAAGGCGAACTTACGCAAAAATTTCACGTTAAGTCGTTGCCGATTGCCTATGTGTTAGACCGCGAGCGGAAAATCCAATACATCGGAAATCCAGGCTCTTTTGTGGAGCTCACGGCTGATGCTTTGATTTCTGATAAACCATAAACGATTGGAATTTTTTTACATTTTTCCACCCACCTCCCAGTTGCAAAATAGCTTTATGCAGTTAATTTACTCGCATGATGATCGCAACACTTCCTGCACACACAAATGGTTTTATGGGTATTAGTATCGGCTACTGGCTGGTTCTGGGCGGCACGATGCTTTTAAGTTTTTTGGTTTCAAGCATGCTCAAACGTCGTTTCGCAGAATACTCACAAATCCCACTGCGTGTGACCGGTGCTCAGGTGGCTGAAATGATGCTGAAGCAAAATGGCATCACAGATGTGCGCGTGATTCATGTGGATGGTCAACTCACCGACCATTATGATCCTTTAAATAAAACCGTGAATCTAAGTGAGTCCGTTTATCACATGAACAGCGTAGCGGCTGCGGCGGTGGCAGCTCATGAATGTGGACATGCCCTGCAGCACAAAGAGGCATATGCATGGCTAGGATTACGATCAAAAATGGTGCCGATCGTTAGCATCTCCAGCCAAATCATGAATGTGGTTATGCTGCTAGGTGTCTTTGGAGCATTTGCTCTTGGCAACGGTATGTTTCTCTGGATCATCGTTGCAGCACTGGCGGTGACGGCTGCATTTTCCTTAGTTACCTTGCCAGTGGAGTTCGACGCAAGTCGCCGAGCCTTGGCGTGGATCGAACGCAGCGGATTAGCGACCAATATTGAGCATGAACGGGCAAAAAATGCCCTGTTTTGGGCTGCCATGACCTACGTTGCTGCTGCGATTGGTTCGATTTCGATGCTGATGTATTATGTGTTGCAGCTTATGGGCGCGCGTCGCGATTAAGTGTTGGGAAAAATATTTCTGCTAGCCTGACCTGGCAACCGACTATTTATTCTTGTCATTTGTCTAACTGCAAGTATATCATTGCCAACAATGCGCAATTTCCTCACCACGCCTGCTTGGCAAGAAGATGACCTAGGTGTGCCATTACCAGACTCTTTGCATGCGGTTTCGGTATGTTTGCCAACATGGAAATCGATTATCGACTATGAAGAAGGCCGAGATCGAGTCGTTCGTAAAATGCGCCTCGGTTACCCGCGATTTTTTCGCCATCCGGCAGTCGAGCGTTTGTTCGAGGTTGCCAAATTAGAACTCGCTAGTGAGGTCGAAGCGGTGGTGGTTTTCCCTTCACGAGTATCGGCCCAGCGTGCGCAGCGTTTTGTCGAGCGCCGCGCCGAAGTCGCAACGCGGGTTGCTAGTTTTCATGGGTTGCAGGCATTGATTGTGCCTGATAAGGCGAAAAGCACAGCACTTGATTATTGGCGATTTTCTGGCGAGGTTGTGAGTAGTAGGCAGGCAATGGATGTTCTTGATGGCAAACCTACACCATCAGGACGCTCGAAAATTTTGCGGGCAAAAATTGGTCGCATGGTCGGCGTTGCCAAGGAGCAAATTTTCGTTTTTGCCAGTGGCATGGCTGCTTGCACGTCAGTATTGCGTAGTCTTCCTGGTTTGCGTATGGGTCGTAAAACATTGCAGATTGAGTTCCCTTATGTCGATTGTTTGAAAGTGCAGGAAATGTTTGGCAACGGCGTCGTGTTGCTCAACGAAGGGGCAGGGGAGTCGTTCGATGAAGCGTTGCGACGCATCCGCCAAGGTGAGTTCGCTGGGGTTTTTGTCGAAGTTCCGAGCAACCCGTTGTTGCGCACTGTAGATCTCGCCCGTGTCGCGGAGGCTTGTCAAACCAGCAACACTCCGTTGATCGTCGATGATTCTACCAATTGCCCAGGTAATCTTGATGTTCTTCAATATGCCGACGTTGTCACGACCAGTCTTACCAAATGGATTTCAGGTGTTGGCGATGTGATGGCTGGCATGGCCTGTGTGCGCGAGGATAGTGCATTTAGTGCTGATTTTTCGGTAGCCCTCGCAGGAGAAGTTTCTGAAGGCGCGCCTCTTTATGCTGGCGATAGCTTGGCGCTTTTGGCAAACTTGAAAGACGGGGAAGATCGCTGGCGTTTGGCAAACGAAGGAGGTGTTGCTTTGGCTGCTTATCTTTTACAACATCCTGCTGTGGATAAAGTCTGGCATCCATCAGTGACGAATCGCGCTGAATACGACAAATTGCGCAAGCCAGATGGCGGTTATGGTGGCTTATTATCTTTCGCGCTAAAATCTCCCAAAAAAACGGCCAAATTTTATGATGCGTTGGAGATTTGCAAAGGCCCCAGCTTTGGAACTAATTTCAGTCTTGCTTGTCCTTACACCTTGCTGGCTCATTATCCCGAGCTTGGTTGGGCTGAAGGCTGCGGTGTTCCTAGTCATCTCATTCGAGTGAGTATCGGTTGCGAGGGCGCAGAGAACATTATTAAATTGTTCGAAAAAGCACTTGAAGTCATTTAATAATGATTTGTGATGATTTGCGCAAATTCACAGGTTTTTTGCGCGAATTCACATTCTCATTTGTAGAATTGGATCTACTTTTATATAAGTAACTACCAATTTGGTTACTATCCTTATGCAAAATCAGAACCCCACTAAAGTAGGCAAACTTTCGCTCCGTGTTAACGAAGCCAACACCAATCACCATCTCTGGAACAACCGCGGTGTATGGTGGTGTCATCTCACAATCCACCAAACTGATGCTACCGTGCAAAGGATGAGATTTTCTCTAAAAACGAAAGATCTGGATAAAGCACGTGAGCGTCGCGACAGGATTTTTCGAAAAATTTCAGAAGAATCGACTCATACAGCAGCCTGATTTTTTATCGTCAAATAAGATACTGTACTAATTTTTGTATTTTTATATTGTAATTTCTGTTGAATCACGATATCACTAGCCGCGATGAAAAAAAACACCAAGATCGTGATGAAAATTAACGATGACAATGAGAATCATCATTTATGGAACAATCGAGGCATGTGGTGGTGCCATGTTACTGTTCATAAATCGGACTCCACTTCCGAACGGATGAGATTTTCTTTGAAAACGAAAGACGTAGAAAAAGCTAGAGAGCGCCGCGATCGAATTTTTCTTAAAATTGCCGAGCATTACGAGATTGCCGCTTAAGTTGTTGGTAAATTGATAATATACTTAAAAGCATATCATCAAATCTCAATTTGAATTGATTGTTGGTTAAACGTTTGTTTGATAAACTTCTCTTGCCAGTAGAAGATTTTTTCGCTACCACTTTCGAGCGCTACGCAGTTCCTGATAACAGAATGCGTATTGCACCAATTATACTTTTCGCGCTGTGGGATTTTGGGATACTTTCAAACGCTGGAAACTGGCTCAAAAAGGCCTTTCTTCAGGAAAAAAACGTCGAATTTATGACGCCGATGATCAACTGAGAGCATTGCTAGCCAACGCTCGATGGGTGAATTGGATGCTATGTGCTTTGTTTGTGGCCTGCTATGTTGGGTTAAGTAACTACCAGGCTTATGGAACTTACCTTGCTGATAACCCGACTAAGTCTGCACTGGCTGCGATCGGAATTGCTCTGACTGGATTGTTGATGATTTATATCAATCAGAATGAGGTAATGAAGAAAAACAATGTGCTGTTTTTGCTTCTCGGCGGGGTGATTCTGCACTTATTCTTCGTAAAAGGCATATCCTTATGGGTCGATGCTTATGGCTTCAGCAAGCAATACAAATTATTGCTAGTGCCTTTTGCGCTGGCACCTATGGTGCATTCGATATTGTTAGGTCGCCGCGCCGGAACATTTAGCGCGGTATTTGTTAGCATTGCCGGAACCTTGTTGATACCAACATCTGAAGTTACGATTTACCTAGTGATCAGTTTGATTTGCGGTATGACCGCCGTATTTTTGACTTACCGCGTTCGCAAACGTTCTCAATTATTGCGAGCTGGTATTTATGCGGGTGCGTTGGCATTGCTATTTAGCGCTTTGTTAGGGGAGATTCTGAGTCACGGTCGAATCGATGATTCACAAAACATGATGCAAGTTGGCAAAGAATGTCTCGCCACATTTGGGGTGGGTTTTCTCACGGCACTAATTGTCAGCGGCTTGTTACCATTGTTAGAGGGCGTATTTTCCCTGACCACTGCGATCAGTTGGTTAGAACTTGGCGATTTGAATCATCCATTGCTAAAGAAAATGCAATTGGATGCCCCTGGGACTTTTCATCATAGTCTTGTTGTCGCATCATTAGCAGAATCAGCTGCAGAATCAATCGGGGCAAATGCTGCTCTGTGCCGAGCTTGCGCTTATTTTCATGATGTGGGTAAGTTGAAAAAGCCCGAATACTTTATCGAAAATCAGGCGGATGGAATGGAAAACCCCCATGATTTGCTAACTCCTACGATGAGCGCTTTAGTGATCATCGCTCACGTCAAAGATGGTGTGGACATGGCGATGAAATACAAACTGAACCCTCGAATTATCGATGCGATTTTAGAACATCATGGCGACTCGATGGTGTTTTATTTCTATCGAAAAGCTCAAGAGCAAAAATTAGCAGATTCGGATAAAGTGGAAAAAGGGTTAGAAAATGCAGAAGATTTACCGCAGATCGACGATGAAAATTTCCGCTATCCAGGGCCGCCTCCGCGCTCGAAAGAAACGGGGATATTAAGTCTCGCCGATGCCATCGAAAGCGCATCTCGATCATTGAAAAAACCCAGCCCCATCAAAATCCGTGGTTTGGTAGATGACATTGTGAAATCTCGTTGGTCAGATGGCCAACTCGATGATTGTGCACTAACGTTACGCGATCTAACAAAAATTCGCGAGAGTTTTGCCTCCACGCTTCGCAGCATGATGCATAGTAGGATCAGTTATACGAAATCGGAGGAAATTGCTGATCGTAAGTCATTGCATGGCAAAGGGGATCGTAAAGATACCCCAGATTCTTCTGTTGGTAAAATCGCTACCCTCAGTCAAACGGATAAGAAATGAATGCGCATTTTTCTATCGAAATCATCGATCACCAGCATGTTATCCATTTGCCTGAATTGTGGATCACGTGGTTAGAATCAAGAGCGTTGGCCGCTTTGCCGCTCGTTTTAGAGCAAGGATGCGAGACTAACCATTTGTTATCGTTGACTCATCTCGATGTCGCATTGGTTGATGAAGACGCTAGCGCTCAAGCGCATCGTGATTTTATGAATGTTGATGGCGCTACCGATGTAATTACTTTTCTCCATGGTGAGTTAGTGATCTGCCCTAGCGTGGCTCAGCGCCAAGCGATAGAAAATGAAGAACCATTTCTGCGTGAACTTTTACGCTATGTAATTCATGGCATGCTTCATCTCGCAGGACATGATGATCGCATCGCTGAGCAACGTGCGAATATGGAAGCAGCGCAGGAAGCAATTGTCGCCAAATGCTGGCATGATGTGAGCACCAAATTACTTGGAAATGATGTTTTTGATGTGAATCGAGATAACTCCAACTAATTTTTAAATGATCAAAGAATCCGCTAATTCATTAAGATTTCAGTGATAATTTTCATCTGCATTCATAAATTCGACACGAATCGAAAAAAAAATCACTTTTTTTTCATTTCATGCTTGCTAGTCCGCGAAACTCTGGTATCAACGCCGCCCCGCATGCGTTTCAGCCAATCTGATCCATGCGTTTAACTCGCGAATCTCCGCAAACATCATGGCCCGCATTTTCGGTATAGAAATTCCTAATGAGAAGCGTATAGAAGCTTCTCTTCCGTTCATCTATGGTATCGGTCGTCAGACCGCATCCCGCATTCTAGAGCAAGCTGGTATCGACCCCGATATCCGCACTGGACAACTCTCAGAAGAGCAATTGGTGAAAATCGCACAAGCAATCCAAAGCAATGGCATCGCCATTGAAGGTGACCTTCGTCGCGAATTTCAAGTTGCAATGAAACGTCTTACTTCCATCAACTGCTATCGCGGGATTCGCCACAAACGTGGTTTGCCAGTTCGCGGTCAACGCACACGCACCAACGCTCGTACTCGTAAGGGTAAGAAGAAAACTGTCGGCGTGAAGAAATAATCTCCTATTTTACTAATATATGTCCGAGGAACAAAATAATTCGATTGAACCAACCGTCGAGCCTGTTGCAGCAGCAGCAGCGCCTGAAGTGGTGGCTCCGAAAAAAGAAGAGCGCCGCGATATCTTTGCAGAAATTGCAGGTGGCGAAGAAGCAGTCGTTAAAATTCACAAAGCCAAAGGCTCCAAGAATATCGCGAAAGGCATTGTGCACGTCACATCGACCTTTAACAACACATTGGTTTCTGTTACCGATGCCTTGGGCAATGCTCTTGGCTGGTCCAGTGCTGGCAAAATGGGTTTCAAAGGTTCACGTAAGAGCACCGCTTATGCAGCTCAAGTCGTTTGCCAAGATGCCTGCCGCCAAGCAATGGGTCACGGTCTTCGCGAAGCTGAAGTTCGCGTGAAAGGACCAGGCTCTGGCCGCGAGTCCGCTGTCCGTGCCGTGCAAGCCATCGGTATTGAAATTATCTCCATTGATGATGTGACACCAGTTCCTCACAATGGCTGCCGTCCTAAAAAAGCTCGTCGCGTTTAATCCACTTTTCCTTTTACCAATTACAAGATCATGGCACGTTATACAGGTCCCCGCACAAGAATCAGCCGCCGCTTCGGTGTGCCGTTGTTTGGTTCTTCCAAATCATTGGAGCGCCGCAATTTTCCACCCGGTCAGCACGGCATCAAAGCTGGTCGTAAGAAAAAAAGCGAGTACTCCGTAGCTCTCGGCGAAAAGCAAAAACTCCGTTTCCAATACGGCGTTTTGGAAGCTCAATTCCGCCGCTACTATCAAGAAGCTGCTCGCCGTCGTGGTATCACGGGTGAAATCATTCTTCAACTCCTTGAATTGCGTCTCGACAATGTTTGCTATCGCCTCGGCTTTGGCAATACTCGTCAAGCAGCACGTCAACTTGTTAATCACGGTCACGTGCTTGTTAATGGTCACGTGGTGGACATCGCTAGTTACGAGTGCAAGCCTGGTGATGTGATCAAACTCACTGCCAAAGCTTCTTCGCAACAAATGGGTCTGCGCATGCTCGATCTTACTCAAGCTGTGCCACTCGTCGATTGGCTCACTCTTGATCGCACTGCACTAGAAGGTTCCGTATCACGCATCCCAGATCGCGCTGACATCGACCCAATGGTAAATGAGCAGTTGATCGTGGAACTCTACTCACGTTAATCGTTAGCCGATTGACTGAACTAAAAAAGCCCTGTTGCCATGTGCATCAGGGCTTTTTACTGTAATATATGCGATCATGTTTCAAGTGGGCATGGCCGCAGAATATTGAAGTTAAAACATTAGCTTAATTCAATGGGTATTTATTTAATAATCCCATCGCCTACGATACGGTATTGGTAACTTGTCAATTCGCGCAGGGCCATCGGCCCGCGGGCGTGGAGCTTGTCGGTGGAGATCCCGATTTCAGCTCCAAAACCAAATTCTTCGCCATCGGCAAAGCGCGTGGACACGTTGTGAAAAACGCAGGCGCTGTCGATACTGCGCAAAAATATCTCCGCTGTGACTTGGTTACTGGTGACGATACAATCGGAATGATGCGATCCGTAATAATTAATGTGTTCAATTGCTGCTGTGACGTCAGTGACTATTTTTACGGAAATAATATAATCTAGATATTCCGTCGTCCAGTCCTCTTCTGTCGCCTCAATGGCATCGGGAATGTAAGCGAGAGTTTGTTCGCAAGCGCGAATTTCGACGTTCTTTTCCCGCAGCGCGATCGCGAGTGGGGGTAGAATTTCTGCGGCGATTTTTTCGTGCACGAGTAAGGTTTCCAGTGCATTGCAGACGCTCGGTTTTTGGGTTTTGGCATTCACGCTGATGCTGATAGCCATCGCGGGATCGGCATCGATGTCGATGTAGGTGTGGCAAATGCCATCGTAATGCTTGATCACTGGCATGCGTGCTAGCGAAACTACTGTTTCAATTAATCCTTTGCCGCCGCGTGGGATGATGAGATCGAGATAGCGATCCATTTTTGCTAGCGAGGTGACGCTTTCTCGATCGGTGAAGGGGATCAATTGGATGGCGTGTTTAGGCAGTCCCGCAGCTTCACCTCCTGCTTGTAGCGCATCGGCAATCGCACAATTCGAGTGAATGGCTTCGGAGCCACCGCGAAGAATGGTCGCATTACCAGACTTGAGGCAAAGCACCGCCGCATCGCTGGTGACGTTGGGGCGACTTTCATAAATAATCCCAATCACGCCGATGGGCACTCGTACTTGCCGAATGCGCATGCCATTAGGACGGGTTACATCAGAGAGTAATTCGCCACAGGGGTCGTGGAGGGTGGCGACTTGATCAATGCCAGAAGCCATAGCTGCGATCCGTGATTCATCGAGACGCAGACGATCGAGCATTGCCGCACTTAGTCCTTTCTCCGCCGCTGCCTGTAGGTCTTGCTGATTTGCTTCGATAATTTGCGCCGCGCGTTGACGGATTTCCTGCGCCATGGCTCGTAACATGGCATTTTTTTGCTCTGAGGATAATTGACTGAGGGCATACGATGCCTGCCGCGCCTGTTGTCCCATGACATTCACGGCAGTCGAGATTTCCGCAGCGGTGAGCGGTTGCGAGTTATGATTTTCCGACATAATAATTTAGACTGTTTGCTGCTGTGGCACAAATCGCGTGCCAATGCCATGACCGTTGACGAGATCGATCAGTCGTTCAGGTTTGCGACCATTAGCGATCCACGTTTCCACTCCATTTTCTACAGCGTATTTCACCGCAGTTAATTTCGATGCCATACCGCCGATAGAAAATTTCCCCTGATCATCGCGCACGAATTTCATCACGTCGTCGATGTTGTTTACCTCGGGAATCGGCTCAGCAGAATCCGGTGCTAACAAGCCCTCAGCACTGGTCAGTAAAATCAGACGCTTGGCACCGGTGAGCACCGCCACGCGCGACGACAGTTGATCGTTGTCTCCGACCTTGAGTTCTTCGATGGCTACCGAGTCATTTTCATTGATGATGGGAATGATACGCGGTTCATCGAGTAGGCGGTGCAAGGTGCTAGAAATGTGGGAAAAACGTTCTCCAAGATCGGCCGCAGTAAGTAACACTTGCGCCACAGTGATGCCGAAGTTCGCAAAAAGGCTGCCATACGCCTGCATCAAGCGCGCCTGACCAACGGCGGCACAGGCTTGTCGAGTCACGATATCGCGTGGGTAGCCATCAAGTTGAAACGAAGCCACTCCAGAGCCCACAGCGCCAGAGGACACTAATAAACAGCGATGCCCAGCATCCATCAACGCCGCAAGAGCGGTAACGAGTTTGACTAAAGCCGCCCCGTCCAGAGTGCCGTCTTCCACCCTGGTCAAAACGCCAGTTCCTACTTTTACGATGGTGAGTTGATGTTGATTGCTCATGAAAATGCTTTGCGCAGCGCAGTGCAGCAGCATTCTTGCCGTTTGGCGATGCTAAATAGTGTCACACATGAATGTGGTGAAAAAGGAATCTGGAACGAAACCTGTGAGGCAATTACTACTTAAGGGTTTGCAGTTACCTTCAAACGAATGAAGCGCCGTTGAGTTGAGGAAACGGGTAGGGTATCGGTCCCCGATAACTCGTTGCCGTTTGCTGCGGTTGGCAATTCCGTCCATACGTTAGACTCCATATCACTCGTAACTTCAATGGCATAGGTAAGATCACTAGCTAAGGGGTTTTTCATCATTGTCAGGCGAAGATATTTGTTCACTCCCACTGTTGTAAAACTTTGCAACACAGGAGATGAATTGGCAATCATCGGAACCGTGTTGAGTGCGTATTCCATCAGATTGGATAACCCATCATGATCGGGATCGTCTGTCGGTCCATTATTTAGGCCAGCCGTGAGCGATTGCTCTGCAGTTTGGGACCAAGTTAAGTAAGTTGTTAAAGCTGGGTTCACGCTGACACTTACATTGGTCGAAGCAATTTCATGGTTTGCCGTATCGGCAGGAGTGAAAGTAACACCGTGTGAAGCGGTGCCAATGGTCGGAGCGCTGGAGGGAATTGCGAATGCAAAACTTCCTGGCACCGAACCTGCGCCGCCGCTTAGTGTGGAACTGCCGAGCGTCTGTCCGAAAGTGATCGAGCTTGCGGTTGGTGTCGAAGTAATCGTCGTTAGAGCTTTGTTCACTGTTACATTCACCCTTGTGTTGACTGGCAGATAGTTCGCAATATCAGTCGGGGTGAAAACTACACTTTGAGTTAGAGTTCCTGCGGATGGAGCTGTGGTTGGTGCAGTGAAGGCAAAAGTGCCCGGCACGGAACCCACGCCGCCGCTTAGGTTGGCATCGGCAAGTGTCTGGCCATAAGTGATGTTCGTGGCTGTTGGTGCCGTGGTAATGGTAGGAGTCGCTTTGTTTACGGTTAGATTTATTACAGAAGCACTGCTGCCCGTGAAGTTAGTATTCCCGCTGTAGATCGCGGTGATTGTATGGCTTCCTGAAGAAAGATTATTGTTGGTGATCTGAGCTTGCCCGGTGATGATGGTCATTGGAACTCCGAGAGCTAACGAGTTGTCGTAAAATTGAACCATACCACCATCTGGTGCGGGCACGACTGTGGCGGTTAACGTTACCATTGATCCGTAGATACTGGAGCTCAGTGAAGTCGTTACACTAGTGGCGGTGGACAGTGCTTGAATGTTGAGTTGGCCAGGTTCATAAATAATGGAGTAGTTTGTCGCTAAAAACGTGCCTCCTGTGGCGGCGTTTGGTATGATAGGATACAAGCCTGCTGCCGCAGTTGCTCCGCCACCTGAACAGGCCAGCGATACCGTGCCTATGGTTTCACCATTTTGTAATCCACTGGAAGAAAACAGTGATTCACCATCGCCAAACGTCAATGTTTGTCCGTAAAACTTGCTTTGGTTGAGAGCAGTGACTGAGATCTGCCGCGGAGTAATATCAGCGGTCAATCCGGTCGGTTGTATAAGAGAGTAGTTGCCATTGTTCGTTCCTGTTAGAGTAAATCCATTCACGGTCAATGGCTTGGCCGATGCCGCGGTGGAGTTTGTAAAGGTTGCTGACGAAGATCCGCTGAGTGTTACGATGTCGCCACTGTAGGACTTGCCGTCACTTGTCGTACCTGCGCCCGGAGCTTGAGAGGGAAGTAGTGTGGCACTGCCGCTTACTGTCGCGGCGGGTGTGCCGTCGTAAGCTTTGGGAACTCCAGTCAGGCCGCTGATCGCCAGAGCTTTGGGAGCAATTTGCACTGAGCCAGTGGCCCCGATCAGACTATAGTTAGATGCTGCCGAACCTGAAATCGCTAGAGTAGTTGGCGTGACAGTCCTGAACGTGGCTATCGAACCAGCCCATTGAGTTGATGATGAAATTGTACCGCTAGAAGTAGCTGTTCCGGGAGAACTGACGATGCGTTCGAGAGCATAAACTCTTGCGTTGCTAGTTGCTGTTCCATTGGTGGATGCCGCATTGTCCACTTGTGCGAAACTATTACTAGGAGTCCCCAGCGTGTTAGCACTGCTAGCGAAGCCAATGCCTCCGATCCACAGTTCGTTAGCTTGAATCGTCGTGGCTGTGGATCCGGTAGAGGCCGATATGCCAGTGCCAACAGAATTTGTTTGAGAAACCTTGTCCAAAGGATTGCTAGTAAGCACGCCAGAATACTCCATGACAACCGCGGCTGATCGGAAATTTCCTTGATTTATGGTAATTCCAGTCCCCGAACCAGATGGCAAGTTGGATGCATACCAAATCTCAGTGGTTATGCCAGAATTGTTCGATTGTGAAGCACGCAACCAAGTTCCGATAGAAACTCCAGTCTGAGTGATGGACGTTACAATGTTAGCACTTGTGCCGCGTGTGGAGATCACTGCGATCATCGTATTACCAGCAATGGGGGCGACAGCCGTTAGACTAAACGACGTCGCGGCATTTACTCCAGTACTACCCTTCGTTTTCTGCACTAGACTCGGTGGCATAATGGTGCTGATTGTCTGCGTTCCACTATCTTTAGCTGTTAGATTGGCACTGCCGGTCAGGGTTAAATTACTACCGTCAAGATTGTTCGAAATTGATAGAATTTCTGCCGTTGCAATCGCGGTCCCATCATACATACGGGTGCCAGACAACTGGAGACTTCTTGGCGTGATCGAGGCATTGGCCACGGTGGGTTGAGCTGATAGAGCGTAGTTGCCTGCATTGGCGCCGGCGAGCGAAAAGCTGCTGGTCGTGATTGCCCAAGTTCCTGCGTTCGAACTTGCGAAGGTGCCGATGCCAGGTGCTATCGTAACTGTTTCACCTGCCACTATGCCGCCAGAAAGGGAACCGCCTGAGAGTAATGCTGCGGTATTGCCATCATAAACTTTATTGCTAGCTGTGACTCCTGTGATCGTCAGCGGCTTGGCTGTGACAGTATAAATTAGCGGCGTAGAAACGCTGCCGCTGAAAATCGCATCGCCGCTGTAAGTAGCTGTAATTGAATGACTCGACATCGAAAGTGTGCTAATGGCAAAAGTGGCAGAGTTTGAACTTACGTTACTTACTCCCAGGACAGTAGTGCCGTCCCTAAATGTCATTGTGCCCGTAGCTCCCGCAGATATCGCAGCAGTGAAGGTAACTGTGGAGCCATAGGGACCTGTGACGAGAGGAGAAGATTGGAGGGTTGTGGATGATGCAAAGGCTGCGGGAATTGCATTTACCTGAGCTGAGTCGGCACTTTCTCCGGCAATATTGATCGTGGACAACTGATAATAGTAGTTGGTGCCATTGACAGCAGTGCTATCGACAAAGCTAGTAGAAGTAGTATTTCCAATAACGGTGTAGGGACCTCCGCTGATGAGAGATCGTTTCACATAGTAGCTATCAGCACCTGCCGCGCCCGTCCAATTCAGTGCGATGTTGTTGTTCCTTGGTGTGGCAGTGAGATTTGTCGGTGCAGCAGAAATTAGGCCACTAATTTCAATAGAAAGGGCAGGGGAAGTGCTGCTAGAGTTGTTCACGTTTCCAGTATATTGTGCGGTAATGCTGCGCAAACCGATGGACAGGTTACTGGACGAGAAACTGGCCTGAAAAGATCCGTTCAAGACACTGGTGCCCAGCAGTGTGATGCCATCGTAGAATGCCACGTTGCCGGTTGGCGAGGTGCCGCTTACCGTGGCGGTGAAGGTCAGGGGAGAGCCCTGATTGGCCGGCGTGCTGCCGCCTGTTAGAGCGAGTGCGGTGGTGGTCGATGGAAGGATGGTAATCGTGCCGGCGCCAGTGAAGTAGGTGTCGTTCTTGTTGGCGGCTGGAGAGGTGGTCGAGCCATAGGTGCCGGGAGGCATCGTTGTTCCGCCGAGGCTGAGCGAGGTGATCATGCGGTTTCCGGTGTAGTTCAAGTTGGCCTTGCCGCCGGTTGCGATGATTATCGCGCCGGGCCCCACCGCGGCGGCCGCCGAATAACGAATGGTGCCTGCCTGGATCGTGGTGGGGCCGGTGTAGCTGTTCGTGCCGGTCATAGTCCATTGTGTTGTTCCGATGGTTGTAAGTCCGCCCGATCCGCGGATGTTGCCGGTGATTTGGAAGCCGCCCGTGGTGCCGAAACTGAATGTGGTGATGCCGGTCAGAGTGACGGGGCCGGCGAGGTAACTGGTGAAGCTGTTGCCGCCGGTCACGGTCGCGCCGTTCAAGGTGATGGGATTGGTCAAATTGGTCCGGTTGACCAGGAGGGTGGCGTTGGGGTTGATCGTCACCGGCCCGCTTCCGAAGAACGGGGTAACGATGTCGCTCGCCGGGAAGGTAACCTTGCCGGCGTTTAGAATGGTTCCGCCACTGTAAGTGTTGTTGATGTTGTTGATCGTCAAGGTTCCAGGGTTGTCCTTGGTGAATCCGCCGCTGCCGGATATCAGGCTTGATAGTGTGACAGCACCGCCCCCATTGCCGCCGAAGTTGGTCATGGCGGCGAGGACGAGCGGTGTGCCAATGGTCACCGCGTTGGAGCTATTTTGATTAAACTGGGGTAGGATGGTGCCATTGGCGGAAAAGGTGATGCTGTTAGTACCTGCGAGCGTGACCGCAGCGGCTACATTCATTTGATTGAGCTGGAATCCGTTGTTCAGGTCATGGGTCGCAGTGTAGGTGCCCGTCGGAGTGAAATTGAGAGTATAGAAGGGCTGACCGGCGGCTGCGGGAGCGGTGGCCGGATTCCACCTGGCGGCGGTGCTAAGGTTTCCGGAAACGGCACTGCCCCAGGTAAAGCTCACCGGCTGACCTACTTGGATACCAATGGAAACGGTTGCGGGACTCGAGTTGCTGGTGCCATTGTTGACAAGAAAAGTAAAGCTGTCCGATCCGCTGAAATTCGTTGTCGGAGTGTAGGTTAGGTTCGGAGCGGTCCCGCTGAGAATTCCGTTGCTGGGCGGGGAGATGATCGTGTAGGTGAGAGTGCCGCCACTACCCGTCAAAGTAATCGCTTGGGGAGTGTTTTGTACCAGGCTAACACTTTGCGAATGGGCGTAGGCTCTGCGATCCGTGATACCAGCGCCATCATAAAGCCATTCAGGGCCTATGAGCGCACCGTTGGCGCCTGCAAAAGATGGGCCGGTCCATTTAAGCTTTGCTACGGCAGAACCAGTGTTTTCATAATAGTTCAATTGCAAGTCAACCATCTGGCCTGCGGTAAGGCTTACTGATGCCCCGTCTTTCCAGTTTGTTGTCTGATCCACGTAATCATCGAGAACCAGAACTCCGTTGAGATACAAGTGGACCCCGTCGCTGTTGAGCGTCGAGAAAGTATAAGTTCCTGTTTCAGGTATTCGCAAAAGACCGCTCCAGCGAACGCTAAATGTGTCTGCGCCGAGCAATGCGTTAGGCGTGGCAGTGCCCCAGTCGAAATTTACCTGCGCATCGGTCCGAGTAAGTTTCAAATTGGTGAAGTTGACATTGTCAAAATATTCACCTTTCAGGCCAGTGCCGGCGGTGCCGACAATGACGCTCACCGTGCCCGGTGCAGAGGGGTAGGAGGCCCCCAAGTTATCGATCACTTGAAAAGTGAAATAATCTGGCCCCGTATAGCCGGAATCAGGTGTGTAGGTGAGATTCGGTGCTGTGCCGGTAAGCGTGCCATGGGGAGGATCGGTCACGTTGGTGAAAGTGACGGATGAACGGGGAGAAGAGCCAGTGAGAGTGATGGCCTTGGGGCCGGTGGTGGAAGTAACTTGGGTGTTTGCCACGGACAAGCCTGGAACCTGAGTCGTCGCGGTGATAGAGCCTTCAATCGAGGCGATGGTGGAGACGAGCGTTGTATATTGAGTTGAGGTCGGGCTCCATTCCGCGAGGTAGGTTCTGAGCGTTGGCAAGGTCCAGCGGGCGGCATCACCATAGGCAGCCAGCGCATTGAGACCTGCAATAATGGTCCTGTCGGATCCCCATTCGAAGCCCACGGGAATATTCAACATGGCCAATGCGTAGGGAATTCCCTCGCTGACTTTGTATTTCGAGAGCGTCTTGATTCCATTGGCACGGGAATCGGCACTCCACATCCGGTCGGCCAGACACTCGATCTCGACGACCTTGAAGAAGTCGGGAATAAGCGCCTGCACGTCTGTTAGAGGGAGTTTGTCGAAGCAGAACCTAGATGCGCCGGAGCGGGAGTAGGAATCCGGTTGTTTCAATCCGGCCTGAACCGCAGGATAGAGCAGGCTTTTGGAGGCGTTAATGGTGTAATCGCGGATGTTGCCGCCACCGTAGATAGCATCGCCGAACAGGGCCAAAGACAGGTAATTGTTTGACATCTGGATCGGGTCGCTCCAGGCGATGACATCGGGGTTGGTTGCGTTGGCAGTGAACCTCGTGAGCATCGTGTCGCGGTGCGCGCTGGCCGTGGCGGGGGGGTAGCTGCGAATCGCGGATGCGGCTTTGGCGCGGACCCAGAGATCAGTCTCTGCCGTTTTGTCGAGGCGTTGGACGATGCTTGGCAAGGCGGTGCTGTCGTTGAGAAGACCGAGAGCTTGGCAGGCACCCATGCGACCGTTGGCATTCGTGCCAGTGACCATGTTACGCACGGTGGTGAGGTCGGCGCCACTGAGCGTGCGCTTTCCAAGTTCGATGGCGGCGTAATGGCGCACCACGGGATCGTAGTCGCTGAGGGAAGTGATCAACTGCGCGTTGGTGAAACTTGGGCTATCCACTTTGAAATTCGCGGCGGCGACTGCGTGGGCGACCGTTGTAGCATCCAGCGCGAGCGGAGGCGGATTGGCAGGAATATCCCTCTTGCCAGTGATGTGGAGACGTTGCAGGGGCAGCGCGTAAGTAAGGATGTAGCAAGCGGTGGCGTTCATGCTATAGTAGCCGCTCGCGCCCAAATAAGTGCCGTCGGAGGTGGTGCCGCCGCCGTATTGTTCGGCGCCGTCGTAAGCGAAAGAGCCATCGGTGCGACGCGAGAGATCGAGATGCCAGCGCACAGGTTTCAAATGTTCCGCCACGGCGAGGGCTCCGCCCATGTTGGCGCCCATCGCACTCCATAGGTAACTGAAACCCTGACCAGTGTGGCCATACTCGCGGCCTCTGTAACTGGCGGTGGTGACGCGCGAATAGTATTCGGTTTCCGCGGCGCGTCCGGACTGCAAGCCGAAGAGCACGGCGCACATCGGGTCTTTGCCATTGGAAGAGTGCCCGCTGATGAAGGGTTCGTGCTCTCCATACGGAATTGGTCCCTTGTTGACATAAAAGGCAAAGAAGGCGGAGCCTCGCTGGATCGCGCCGTCAATTTCCGGATCAATCGTTTGTCCGCCTACTAGCAGCGCCTTCTTGCCTAGCACCATGGCCATGTTGGCAACGATCCCTACCGCATTTACCGGACCATAGCCACTGCCCATGCGACGACCGGAGCCATCGGGCCTCAATACCGACGGGCCATGACCGAATGTGCCATTGATGGTCTGCGACTGCGCGAGCTTGAGCGTATAGCTGTTGATGCCGGGCAGCACGTTGGCATCGCTCGTTGCTAGGTAATACTCCGAGAGAAACAAGCCCGTATAGCTCCAGTCCCAAGTTGGCAGCGAGTTGTTCACCGGACCTGCGTTCGCCAGCGAGCGAGCATACGTTTGCAAGCGGGACTGCACCGCGGCATAGTCGGAATCACCCGATTGAACCCCAGCTAACAATGCCAAACCACTGATGGCATCACTCCAACCGCTGGTTAGGAAGTTTTGGTCGGCGAGGAGTTGGCTGACCAACTTGTTACGGGCGTTGGCGAGAATCTTGGTTGACTTAGGGCAGGAGTATGGAGCGGTGGCGGTGTAATTGCCCATGATCGTCATGACGATATTCTCATCGGTGGTGACACCGGCGCGCCAGCGTTTGACCCGCAGGGTGCCGGCCCCAGTTTTCTCGGCCTCGCCGATCGCTGCGCCAAAGGCCTTGCGGGCATCGCTGGAAAAAAGCGGCACGGAGCCGCTGCTGGCCGCCATCGCGCCTAGGATCACATCGTCCACCGCCAGTACGGCGTTGCCCGGCGAGCTAGCCACGGTGATCAGGATTTGTCGGCTTTCGCCAGTCATGGTTCCATCCGCGCCATGAGTATTACCGGATCCGCCGCTCAGATAAATCCAGCCGCGCAGACCGGTGGGTCCGAGATTATAGGTTTCAGCATATTTCGGTGTGCTAGTGGTAGAGATCTTCAATGCGGCGATTGCTCCAGCGGCAGTGAGGTCTGGCGGAGCAGCTTGAATCGATAGCGTAAATATGGCAACGATAATCAAATAAAGCGCAGTTAAGAACATGCGTTTTTTGATTCCTAACGAAACTTTTTTAGTGAAGTAATTCACGAGAATGCGCTTATGATGGCAAAACTTTAAGAGATTCATTAGGTTTATTAGAAAATTGTAGCAGTATGGGTTAATGAGCCAGATTGAGTTAAAGCGCGCGCGACAAAGTAATTGATCCATGAATTTACTCTAAAATGGCAAAGCTGCATTATGCCTCATTGGTAGAGAATTGCAATAATTAATTTCTTGACAACTAATTCTAACAGTATAGTAGCTTTTCATCATGAATCCGATTCAACAAATTCCGAAACATGAACTAGTGGTTAAGCGTATTAAGGATGGATTAGGAGCAGGGCGTTGGAGTGGTAGTGTGCCCGGCGTTCAGCGTTTAGCAACTGAGCTTGATGTTTCTCCGCATACTGTGAGGCGTGCATTGAAAAAGCTTGAAGTCGAGGGGTTTCTTGGTGGGCGTGGGCTAGGGCGCAGCCGAGGTATCACGGCGGTCAGCGAATCACATTACCGCAAGCGCCCATTGCGCATCGCAATTTTGCGACATGATATGCATCTATCAGATAGCCCGCAAACGTCCCTAGTGTTGACCGAGATCATTCATTCGCTGGAAGTTGCGGGGATGAATGTATTTTATTGCAAAAAGTCTCTAACTGAAATGAAAAACGACGTGCAACGCATGACTCGTCAGTTGGTATTAGCGAAGGCGGATGCATGGATTGTTGAAGCAGGTTCACGCCCGCTGTTAGAGTGGTGCTCGTCACAATCGACTCCTTGTATGGCGTTGTATGGTCGCACGGGCGACTTGCCTATAGCTCGTACGGGCCCAGATATCGTTGATGCATGCCGCACTGCTATGCGTCAACTCCTGGCATTGGGGCATAGTCGTATTGTCCATATTGTTCGTGAAGCGCGCCGCAAGCCAATACCAGGGGCAAGTGAACGAACGCTCCTTGAGGAAATGACAAATTCTGGAGTGATGATAGGTCCATATAATTTGCCCGATTGGGAGGAAACTCCAGAAGGCTTTGGTCGCTTGCTCGAATCCTTATTTAGGCGCTCGCCACCTACAGCTTTGATCATCGATGAAATTCCTCGATTGCTTGCCACGATCGCTTTTCTCGCTCGCCGTGGTATCAAGGTGCCTGAACATATTTCGATAGTTTCCACCGACTGTGATGCACTACTTGATTGGTGTCGTCCTGGCATTGCTCACATGCAATATGATAGTAATCTCATCGTTCGCCGCGTGGTGCGTTGGGTGAAAGCAGTTCGAAAAGGGAATCAAGACTGTAAAGTGATTAATGTTCCTGCGCAATTCGTTCCAGGTGGAAGCATCGGCCCTGCATACATTCGGTAAATTTTTCACGAATCGTTTTCCCTCATGATGGTCATATAGAATTCTCGCAAAAAATCTAAGATTGCTTCCGAGCACTTCTATCAATAAGGTCGGGTATGGCAAAATGGTTGATTTGCATTAGTGTGTTAGTTGGGGAAATGGGCGTGCTGTTCGCAGCTCCTGATAAATTGTCGAATACTGACGAGTCATTACCTGTTGGTTCGATGATCAAAGATTATGGCTTAAAAGATTATGTCCGCACTTCTGTAGATCTTCCGCATGCGGAACCGCAGCCATGGAAACTTGTTTGTGGATTGCCTTACAATTGTCATTTCCAGCCGTGGATCGAAATCGAGGCTGCTGAAGGTAGTAAGATACTTTACAATTCTAGTAATCCGTTAGTGCTTTATTTGACCAAGACGGAATCAGTCACCACGGCCACAAACCAATCCATTTATGAGGCAAAAAACTGGGTCAGCGGGGAAGGGGCGATCTATACGATTCCCGCTGGTGCTAAAGTGAAATCCGTGAAGTATCGCGAGACCGGTTTCGACACCACCTTCGCTGGTTCTTTTGTTTGCAACGACGAAGATTATAACATTCTTTGGAAAAAAGCGGCGCGGACTGCTTACATTTGCATGAGGGATCATTTTTACGATTGTCCCGACCGCGAACGCGTCGGATTTTGGGGCGATGGCACACCTGAGATGAACCAATGTTTTTATGTGTTTGATCCTTCCGCTCATCGACTCGCGAAAGACTTAGTGCGGCGAAAACTAGAACCAAAATTCTATCCAGGGCAACACCTCGAGTTCCTCGGCGAGTATGGATTATGGTTCTACTACCTGCACTCGGGAGACCTTGAATCGATGCGCATGATTTATGCACCTACCAAAGAGTTTCTTTTTACCACTTATCAATTTGGCAATCCAAAGACTTGGTTCGATTGGGGTAAGGAGGTCAAGGATACTGCTGTCATCGAAACCTGTTTCTATTACAATTGCCTGCAAACATTGAGAAAAATAGCACTTGTCACCGGACACGATGCCGATGTTCCAGAGATCGATGCCAAGCTCACTGCAATCAGCAGCACCTTCGATAAAAACTACTGGAAAGACGGATATTACATGTCCTCTCAAGTAACGAGTCCAGATGATCGGGCGAATGCGATGGCGGTGAATTCCGGTCTTGCCGATCGCTCCAAATGGCAAGCGATTTACGATAATGTTCTTACTAAAAAAACTTATGCTAGCTGTTTCTTTGATCGATGGGTATTCGAAGCTCTTTGCACTATGGGCAAACAAGAATACGCGCTGATACGAATGCATGAGCGATACAAAACGATGATTCCTTGTAGTTTTACGACGCTTTGGGAGCATTATGATCGCTGGTGGGCATCGCGTATTGATGCTTACGATGATGCGTCTTCGCTGAATCACGGTTGGAATCCTCCGGCGTTAAATCTCTCACAAACCATCTGCGGCATCACTCCTGTCGAGCCAGGGTGGACAACTTACCAAGTAATGCCGAAAGAGTCGTTTTTAACTGCGATCAACGTAGTAGTTCCCACCATCAAAGGTAAAGTGACGATGGATTTGAAAAAGACCGCATCTGAGTATGCGCTTAGCCTAGATTCTCCGCCCGCGACCATTGCCATCGTCGGAATTCCCAAATCCTCATTTACGAAAATGGACAGCATCAAGGTTAATGGCACAATAGTTTGGAATGGTGCCTTCATCGCTGGCATGGATGGAGTTTCGTGGCAGGGAGAAGATGCCGAATTCATCAAGTTCAAGGTGACACCAGGAACTTGGAAATTTTTCGCGCAAGGAAATCTCCCACTTAGCTCGCCCAAAGCAATTCCTCAGAAACCAGCGGACGATATCGTGTTAGACAAAAAAGGCTGGGCAGCGAGTGCCTCTATACCCGATGGAACTTTCCTGTTCAGTGGTGCAAAAATTCCCATCGATTGTAGCGCGGCGAATGCGATCGATGGTGATCATTGGAATGGATGGCGCGATAAGACAAAGACTCAATATCCAGGTCAGTGGTTTCAGCTTGATATGAAAAAAGTCCAGGATTTTGACAAAATCGTATTAGATAACACCTGGGCGTTATGGGATTTCCCCGTCACATATTCGGTTGCGGTATCCAACGATGCTGTCACATGGAGCCCTCCCATAGCGAGCGGCTCTGGTGGCTTAGGAATCAATGCCATCAGCTTTCCGCGACAATCAGCGCGCTATATTCGCATCACGCAAAACTCATCGAGTGATACATATTATTGGTCCATTTTTGAACTCGATGTGTGTCGGAAAAAATGAACCTGCGAAAATTTACATATCAGCAAGCAGCAGTTTTAACTCAGCAATTTCTTCCTGCGTATGGCGTGCAGAAAGCGAAATTCTTAGGCGCGCGGTATTCCTAGGCACGGTAGGGTAGCGGATCGCTGGCACGAGGAAGCCGGCCTTATTCAGTGTTGCGGATGCCGATAACGCTTGCTCATTGCTTCCTAAAATCCAAGGAATGATGGGCGTGCAATGCTTGTCATGCATCGTTCCTAACGTGAACTGAGCGATATTGTTTTGCAATTGTTGACGCAATTTCTTGCCTTCCTCAGAGCGGATAATGGTGAGAGCTTGGCAGGCTGCATGAGCGAGGGCAGGGGGAGGGGCTGTGGAGTAAATAAACGAACGTGCACGATTGATTAGCAGATCAATCACGACTGATGAACTGGCTATAAATCCACCGGCTAAGCCAGCGGCTTTACTGAGCGTGCCCATCTGCAGATCAATACGTTTTTGCAAACCTATTTGTTCTGCGAGACCTGCACCATGCTCTCCAAAAATACCGAAACCGTGCGCTTCATCGACGAGTAATAAGGCATCGTATTTTTCTTTCAAGCGAACCAATTCTTCCAGTGGTGCGAGATCGCCGTCCATACTAAAAACGGATTCGGTAACGATCATGATGCGAGGTTCACTGCCATGCTGTGCTCTGAGGGCATGAAGAATTTTTTCCAAATTGATGCAGTCGCTGTGAGGAAATACCCGCAAAGTAGCACCCGATAGGCGTGCCGCATCGATTAAGCAAGCATGGCTTAGTTTGTCGAGAATGACAAAATCCCCGCGCTGGAGCAACGCGGGGATCGTTCCCATCGCCGCTGCGAAACCTGTGCTAAAAAGCAGTGCTCTATCGCTGGCTTTTAACTCGGCAATGGAATCCTCCAGCGCGACATGTGCTGGACTAGTGCCGCAGATCAAGCGAGATGCCGTGGCGCCGTGGCCGTAGGTTCTTATGCCCTCCACGAAAGCCTCTGCAATGGCGGGATGACTAGCCAACCCGAGGTAATCATTGGCCGCGAAATTCCGCATTTCTCGTTGATCCTGAGCGCTTGTACAAGTTCCTTTATTGCCGTAGGGCGTGACTTTGCGCCATAAACCCTGCGCGATAATTTCTTCACGTTCTTCTTGCAGCGATCTCATCATGCTAGCGTTCAGATACCAGAAATCTACTGATTTACCAGCAGAACTTACGAATAGGCCGTATTTCTCCTGTTGCTCATTTTGGCTCATGATCAGTAAGCTCCGCTGGGTAACATCGTTAAGATTTTTGTTTTTATTTAGCTTAGCGCAGGTTGTAAATTTCCTAAATAATGTATTTACAAATAGTATTAAAATGATACATTGCTCCAACCCAAAAAAGCTAAGTTATGCCAAAATCCCCAAAATTTCTGTATTCAAAATCATTTCTCTTTGCTCGCAGAGATGGTTTTACGCTTATTTTAACGATAAGCTTGATGGTGTTGTTGACCATGATTGCGATTGGAGTGCTTTCGATGTCAACCTTGACACTGAGAAGTTCCTCCCAAGGAAATGCTGCTGGTGTAGCTCGTGCTAATGCGAAAATGGCGATGATGATTGCCATCGGTGATTTGCAAAAAAACTTAGGTCCTGATCGAGCAATCTCGGCAACTTCAGAGCTCATCACCGCCACTCCTACCAAACCAAATCTCACAGGAGCATGGTCATCTTGGGCTCTCGATCCATCCGCTACTTCTTTGAATTATACAGCAGAAAAAACCAATCGTTTTCGCAAGTGGTTGGTGTCTGATATCAATCCAACGGCAACGAATCTTCCGAATTATGCAAGCACGGGAGCGATCGCTGATCCGGTTGAGTTGGTTGCCAATGGCACGCTCGGTGCAGGCGCGATCGCGGCAGATAAAGTCAACGCTGGTCGTGTTCCTGTTAGTCAGAATGGAATCAGAAGTGGAAATTTCGCTTGGCATGTAGCAGATGAATCGGTCAAAGCTCGTATCAATTTGTATCGCGATCCAAATCAAGGTGATACCTTAGCGAAGCGAAGAGCTTTGCTGGGTGGTCATCGTCCTGATGTGACGCAAATCAGGG
Source organism: Akkermansiaceae bacterium (assembly GCA_903878115.1). GTDB lineage: Bacteria > Verrucomicrobiota > Verrucomicrobiia > Verrucomicrobiales > Akkermansiaceae > UBA956. The sequence continues at coordinate 32,991 of CAIRGO010000137.1, forward strand.
CGTCAGATAGCACGGCATTGGATTTTTTACCTGCAGATGACACTGTGGCGAATTTCACTACAGCGAAAGGTCTTGAGCCTAAGCTAATCGACATGAATCAGTTTGATGTTTTTACCAATTCCAAAAGAATCGGCAAATTCCGCAATAGTGTGACTCCCTATTCAGTGGGACTTCTCACCGATGTCCGCAATGGTGGATTAAAACAAGATTTGTCATCGTTGTTTGAAATGGCGACCATGCCATCAGTGTATAACGGTCAAAAACTCTATCAGTCCACTCATAGAATTACTGGCGTAACGGATCCTTTCTGGTCAGCATTGCAAGGATATTACACTACTTATAGAGATATCACGAATTCTGACACGAATCCAACTTATTACAAATCCGCTCAGGAAACCATCACGACTACTACATTTACGCCGCCACGTACTTTTTATGCAGCTCCTGTCATCGCGAAGGTAGAAGTTCTGTTCACCTATGTCACGCGTGATTCACATTCCGGTTGGGTGAATTCGCTAAAAGCGGACGATCCGAATATGGTCCGCATGGGGCATTTGCTATACGTGCCTCTTGTCACCTTGCACAATCCTTACAACGTGAATATTCAGTTTGATAAAATGCAGGTGGTGATTCGCAATATTCCCGTCGCCTTTCATTTTTACGTTAACAATGTGCCACAGAGCAATGGTCTTTGTTCGCTCAATGAAATGTTTGTCAATAATGGGCAAAAGGGTGAAAAATCCTTCGCACTTGATATCGCCAATTGGCCTAGCCCGGGCAGTTCTAGTCCATCCGGTGTGATTACGATGAGACCAGGGCAAACCTTGGTCTGTGGCCCGTATTTGAATCCACAGGCGAGTTTCAGCAATTCTCAAGGTACAAATTTTTTCGATTATCAGAATAATCTAACAGGAGTGGATATGGCAGGTAATGTCACACTCCCCGTTCCTGCAAAACCAGGTTTTGCAGGCAAGGCGGTAGGCTTTGATGTGGACTGGATCACGCCGCCACATCTTACTTCTGGGCAATCCAATGACGGAAACAAAGGAGTTTTAGGATTAAAAGATGCCGACCAGATCTACATGGAGTACGGAATCAGGCAGCCGACACGCGGCGTGAATACTCAGTTTGAAGTGTCGGCAACGATTACTTCGCGTGGACGCAGTATGACCTATGGGGGATTAAATTTTCAATACAACGATCAAGGAACACTTTCTAAATATTTCAATAAGACGTATCGGTATCCCGCTACGGGATCAATTAGTGTGCCCGAAACTTATGCTTCCAATACCACTCCGATCTCCGCACAAGGACGAGCCAAAGCGGTGGCATTGTTTTCCGCGTATGCACGCACCACTAATGGGGGTGTCTATGAAACCAACCGCAGGACAGTATTAGGCGGAGCGCTCAATGTGCAACGTGATGGTCAGTTGGCAGGTAAGCCATTTTTGGAAAATAATCCCGCACGTTCTGTAGTGAGCATTGATTTAACCAATGATGCTCCAGGCATGCATTCACACGAGCTTAACTTCCAGCCGCTTTCGGGAGAAGTGGATGACATTTTTGAGATCGATGCACTGTCGCGCTCGAATTATCTAACAGGAAATACCACCTTGCGAGGCGTTAAATCAGGATCATATCTTGAATTGCCGACTGGTCCGATGCAGACGATTGCAGATTTTCGCCGATCCAATGCATTGACAAGCTCTTATCTGCCAAACTTTGTGCAACCGGTCTCGAATTCTACAGTATCTGCCTTGATGTCCACCAATCGGGTGTCGGAAACAGGAGTCGCTAGATATGCATTGTTGGATCACAGCGTTTTGGCGAACCACGCGCTGTATGATCGATTTTATTTTTCGACCATTGCTCCCTATGGGTTAAAACCGGCTACTACCGTGCTTACGGATTTCATGAACAGCAATCAGCCGCTTTTATCTCAGTCGTTCACTCCTTATTTGCCGTCGGGGAAAGCTGTCACCGATGTTTCTGCAGAATTGTTAACTGGCGGCAGGCCTACTGCTGCTGCCTACTTATTGGCTGCAGAATACCAAATGATCAATGGCGCATTCAATGTGAATTCCACATCAGTGCAGGCATGGAAGGCGATGTTGTCGTCAATGTCTCGTAGCAAAATGCAAATTTTATGGGCAAGAAATGGCCTGCTTGAAAGCAAAAATAGCGTGATGACACCCATTGCGCCGATGTCACTGGTCAATGGCGGAAATGCAACCGATGCCGCCATCAATGCTGCTGGAATCGATAACGTTCGCACCAATCAGTGGAATGGTTACCGCGAATTATCTCCTAGCGAAATCGATACTCTAGCAAGATTGATCGTTGATCAAGTACGTTTACGGGGACCATTTCTTTCCATGTCGGAGTTTGTTAATCGCCAGATTGGTCCTGATTCGGCGTTAACCAGAGCAGGCGCATTGCAGACAGCCATCAATCTGTCCAATGTGAACAATGCCGTTTTCACCACGCAAATTCCCATCACTGCTGCGGATGTTCCTAACGGCAATCTCTATCGAAACAGAACACCATCGATGCTGGTTGGTAATCCCGCAGAAGGCGCTCCAGGATGGATCATGCAGGGCAATTTGCTGCGAATATTGGAACCGATGGCTACCGTGCGTTCGGATACTTTTGTGATTAGAACATGTGGTGAAGCGACAGATGCGAACGGCGTGGTTACGGCGCGAGTCTATGCTGAAGCTGTGGTGCAGCGTGTGCCTGAATACGTAAATCCGATTGACCGCCCATCCGTGAACGTGGATAGTGTTGCCTCTGCCAGTGCTATTAATAAAGCTTTCGGTCGTCGTTTTAAAATGACATCCTTCCGCTGGCTCGCAAAACAGGAAATTTGACCATTATGTTGATTCGCATTATTACTTCTCTGATGATTGGCTGCATTGCTGGGTCATCAGCCTTTTCTCAAGAAAAAACCGCAGCGGTTCAAATCCGTGCCGTATTGCACGACCCCGTTCATCCCGTGGCGGATTTATACATCGCTGATCCAAGTGGGGCCATCGTGAAGTTGAATTTACTCGCTGAGGGGTTTTCCCGTGCTCAATTTACACTGCCGCAAAATGGCAGTATTGTGCTGTTTGATAAAGCCAATGTTGATCCAACAAAACCAGCGGAATCCATCGCGGCTACGTGCGCCATACCATCAGACGCGAAGCGCTTGATGATGTTGATTTTTCCTGCGCCTGCTGATGCGAAACCCGCGTATCGAGCAATTTTGATCAACGAAGACCCTGCTGTTTTTGCCAATGGTCAATCACGCGTGATCAATTTGACTTCTGCCGAAACAGCGTTAGAGATGGGTGAGCACAAATTGCCTTTGCGTCCAGGTAAAATCACCGATGTGCCAGTGGTTAAGAAAGTAAATGAATACAACATGGCTCAGACGAATTTTTACTATAAAGAAGGGGAGACATGGATGCCATTCACAGAGCGACAATTGCAGTATCTCGATTCGATTCGGCGCGTCTTTCTTATCTACGTTACCCCAGGGTCCACGCAGCCATTTGTAACGACGATTGTGGACAACGCCCCGGCGATTATGCCCAATCCTTAATTTTTCAAACAAATCTCCGCTACGGCGGTGATATACCTATGTAAGAATGAACTTTCACAAATCAACGTTGGGTTTTCTGCTTACTTTGTTAGTGGCTATTGTCTGCGGATGGTTCATCGGTAATTTCTCTTGGAATGATGCGACTGCTGTTGCCGAGAAGCCGAAGGAAAATCCTAAGCCTGTTATTCAAATTCCTGAGCCAGCATGGGGGAAATTATCTTCTTCGCAAGAGCGTAAACAAGGGTTTCGCGCTGATAATGACGCGCTGGAAGCAGGAGCGGTGCCTGGACAGAGAGCGTTGGCATTTTCCTCGTTAGATGCACTCGAAGCTTTTCTCAAAAGAGCGGGAAGTCGCGTCAGTGTGTTAGGTCGGATGGATGGTCTTAAAGCCTTACGCATTGGCTTTTTGAATCCTGATGATCTAGCTGATTTGTTAGATGGTTCAGAGGAGCAAGGTTATATTTTTCCAGCCTACACTCCTAATCCCTCTGGTGGAGTGGTCCAAGATGATGCTGTTCCCCTAGGCAATCAGTTGCTCGCCTGGTTAGGGCTTACTTCGATGGATGTCACGCTGGGCAAAGGAGTGAAAATCGCAATCCTCGACACTGGTGTTGTCTCACATGCAGCTCTTTCGTCTAACGTGAAAAATTTCATGTTAGTTCCGGCCTCCGCCAATCAATCCGAATGGAATGGCCACGGCACTGCGGCGGCCTCATTGATCATTGGCAATTCCTCCACCATCCCAGGTGCTGCTCCTAGTGCCACTCTCAGTTCTTATCGTATCGCAGATGATACAGGCGCATCTGATAGTTGGAAAATGGCGGAGGCGATTATGATGGCGGCGGATGCAGGCAATCAAATCATTTCCATCTCGATGGGGTCGTATGGCAATAGCGTAATCCTGCAGCAAGCGATTGTTTATGCGCAGTCGAAAAATGTCGTAGTGGTCGCTTCGAGCGGCAATGATAGTTATGGCCAATCGGCTTACCCAGCAGCCTATGAGGGCGTCATTTCTGCCGTGGCAGTTGATGCGACAAATAATCATTTGCTGTTTTCTAACCAAGCATTGCAATCTGGTCTTGCGGCACCAGGGTGGGGGGTAAATGCAGCCTATCCGGGTGATCGTATTACTTCATTTTCTGGCACTTCTGCTTCCGCACCGATTATCGCAGGGTCGATCGCGGCAACGATGTCGATGAACAACCTATCCGCCCAACAATCAGTAGCGATGATTTATCAACATGTGAACGAGGCCGATGCTGCAGGATACGATACAAATACAGGTGCGGGTGTCGTCAACTTGGGACGGATCGCAAATCGCGATACGTTGAACATTTACGATGGCGCGGTGGCTTCTAATGTCATTTCTCCGCCAACCAACACGGATAGCGCTAGCGTTCAGGTAAACATTCAAAATCAAGGCACCACAACATTGATGAATGTGCCTGTTCAAGTGACGACACCATCGGGAGTGAAAGATCTAACGGTTTCTTCGCTAGCACCTGGTGCCGTGAAGAGTTTTACGATTCCTTTATCCAATAGTTCGTTTGACAAAGGTGCTAGCGTTTCTGTTAGTTCGCGGATCTCGAGTCAGGATGCGGTTTTGTTTAATAATCAGCGCACCACGACGTATAGTCCAGCGCCTGCGCCCTAGTGATTTTTCGGGGTGCAAATTTTTTTTCATTAAGATGAAAAATTATCTTGCTAAGTGAATTACTTTCGTAGAGATTCGCCGCCCCGTGACGGGGCGTAGCTCAGCCTGGTAGAGCGCCTGCTTTGGGAGCAGGAAGTCGTCAGTTCGAATCTGGCCGCCCCGACCACTTTTTCTATATATTTTGCTTTTTGTGCTTGCTTGATTGCAATCCATTTCGCAACTTCGCCCC
>CAIRGO010000138.1 GCA_903878115.1 Akkermansiaceae bacterium
AAGGATGCCTGCCCATCCGCCACCCAGAACCGAACAGTCTTAATTTCCGTGCAAACGAATCACCCCACTAGACCTGCAAAATATAGTGGGGAAACGTGGTTCTCACGGTTGCCCAAAGTTGCTTTTATTTATTGATGATGGGCGACAAATGGTGACAAAATATCTTCCCGTTCGTGCTCAAAATTGCTCCAATCTAAGCTGCCCCATTTGGAAATACTGGGCAATTAAAAGCAATCAAAGGAATGAAAGAGCATGATAATCAACGAATTCGCTCTACTAAGGATCTAGTGGGGTAGCCCGTGGGTGTTCGAGTCACCTTTCGAGCACTTCTCTTTGAGAGGTAAAGGATCCCGAGGCTTAACAGCCTCGGGATTTTTGTTAGGAAAATTTCTTGATGTGCTAAACGCTCCAGATGCTTAGCGCGACTCGTAGTTGATTTGAGGGCAGCAAAAATGTTGAATCTGCTATCAGTGCGTAATCGAGTAGCTAGTGCTTCGACCGCCGCCAAGGTTTTGGATGAGGATTCCAGTATCCATTAATGCTCTAATGTCACGTAGGGCGGTGTCTTCAGAACACTTGGCGAGCTTGGAATATTTCGATGTGGTTAGATTGCCCTGAAATCCGTCAAGCAATCGGTTGAGCACGATTTGCTGGCGGCTGTTGACCTTCGCTATATTGGCAATCTCCCAGATTCTTGCTTTTTGAATGACTCCTGAGAGTGTGCTAGCCGTCTTAGCAAGTGCATGATCTAAGCACTCTAAGAACCATTCCAACCAAATCGTGATATCTAGAGTCCCACGCTGGCAGCGCTCAAGGCGAAGATAATATTCTTTCCTTTCCGTTTCAATCTGGGAGGACATGCTGTAAAAGCGCTCGGTGGAACTTTCTGCTCTTGAGAGCAGTAAATCGACAATGGCTCGCCCTATGCGACCGTTACCATCTTCAAATGGATGTATGGTCACAAACCAGAAATGGGCAATTCCCGCTTTCATTACGGGATCAAGATTCTGGTTAGTTTCAAACCAACTTAAAAAGTTAGTCATTTCAAGCTCCAGGCGTTCGGCATCAGGCGCTTCAAAATGAATATTCTCGCGGCCAATTGGGCCTGATACAATTTGCATCGCACCAGCTTCGGGTGTGCGCCAGTCTCCCACTTTGATTTTGAACCTGCCACTTCTCCCCGTGGGAAATAGTAAAGAGTGCCAGCCAAACAAACGATCAGATGTTAGGGGTTCAGAATAGCGCTGGGTTGCATCAAGCATCATTTCCACAATACCTTCCACATCACGACTTACTTCAACCATGCCGCCGATTTCGAGGCCGAGTCTGCGGGCAATTGATGAGCGAACTTGTTCGGGGTCGAGGAATTCACCTTCAATAGCGCTGGATTTCACCACATCCGCTGTGAGCGTGATGAGACTGGCCTCGTTTCGTAATGGAAAGCCTAATCCTTGCATGCGTCCCAGCAATATTCCTTGCTTGTGGCGAACGTCAGCAAGCATAGGAGAAAGCTTTTTTTCGTCCCAAGTAAATTTTGGCCAGTCTAGAATTTCGTGAATGTATTGCATAAATCTCGCTTAATCTGCGGTGATTATACTAGTGATTCACCGCAAAATCAATAATATACGCAATATTTGCGGTGATTAAGGCATTTATTCACCGCAAATTTGCATTTCTGAGTTTATTAAGTCACATTGACTACTGACTCACAGAGATGAGCCCGTGCGAATCATTATCGCTTGCGCTTCCTCGCAAAGTGGCTACATTTTTTCCCATGTTTTTGAACAAACGTCTATGCCTATTGTTGCTCTTCGTTTCTGTTGCTCACGCTCAGGAATCGATCGAACGACTTGATCCTGCGCTCGATAAGATCATCGCGGTCGATGCGAAAATTGAGACGCTATGCAAAGGATTTCAGTGGTCGGAGGGCCCGGTGTGGGATACCAAGGGGGAGCGTTTGTTGTTTTCCGACGTACCGCGCAATATCATCTATCAATGGAAAGAAGGCGACACCGAAGCCAGCATTTTTATGAAACCGTCGGGCTTTACCGGAGTATCGGATTATGGCCGCGAGGCTGGTTCTAACGGGCTCGCCTTTGATGCCAAAGGACAACTGCTTTGCTGCGAACATGGCGACCGCAGAGTTTCTTACATGACGCCAGAAGGTGGCAAACGCACACTCACCGATAATTTTGAGGGCAAGCGCTACAACTCACCGAATGACCTCACCATCGCCAAAGACGGGGCCGTGTATTTCACTGATCCGCCTTACGGTTTGCCACAGAAAGGGAATTTCCGCGAGCTCGAACACCACGGTGTCTATCGAGTGGATCCGCAAGGCAAAGTAACCTTGATCATCAAAGACCTCGATCGCCCGAATGGCGTGGCTTTGTCTCCTGATGAAAAAATTCTCTACGTGGCACAATCGCACCAACCTGCTCCCGTGATCATGGCCTATCCCATCAAAGCCGATGGCACCGTGGAAGAAGGAAAAGTTTTCTACAATACCAAAGACCTCAAGGGTCCAGGTTCACCAGATGGCATAAAGATTCACAGCAACGGCACCGTTTTTTCCACTGGACCGGGCGGAGTGTTGATTCTCGATGTGAATGGAAAACTGTTAGGACGAATCATCTGCGGCAGACCCACCGCCAACATCGCTTTTGGTCCTAACGAAAAATCTCTTTACATCACATCCCAAGATCGACTTTTACGCGTTGCTCTGCCATGAGTTATCAATCCACCAACTCAGATGCGGAATATAATCGCATCGCCCATAACAACATAGGCAGAGCGCAGTAATGATCGGCAGATTGCAACATGTGCCATCGGCAGATTGCAATATTGGTGTGTGGCAGATTGTAATATTGGTGCTCATATCATACTCACTGAATCATTTTTGTCTAGAGCTCCCAAAGTTTCGAAATGGGCACAGCGAGAATGGATGGCTCTTTGTGGAGAATGATTGTGGCTTTCCCATCGTAAAAGACGATTCCTTGTTGAAAGCGCTTTCCGGCGATATTGGCGAGCTTGAGTAGTCCTTTGATGTCGTTCGCTGTTGCACTCGCTGCGGCTTTGATTTCAATTCCCCATATTTGATTGCGCGATTCGATCACAATATCCACCTCGGTTTGATCGCGGTCGCGGTAATGGAAAAACTGCGGCGGCCGTGGTATGCAGTCAGCCATCGCGACGAGTTGTTGGAGCACAAAGGATTCGAGTAAGTGGCCGAAGCGTGGTCGATCTTCGTTCCAGCGATCTGCGTTCAATTCACCCAGGCTGGCGGCAATCCCCGAATCCACGAAATGAATCTTTGGCGTTTTGACCAAGCGTTTGCTGCGATTACTGTGCCAGGCGGGTAGACGACGAATGATGAAAAGGCGCTCCAACAAAACAAGATAACGCTCAATGGTGGCTCGGGCATGGCCGAGATCCTGTGAAATGGCACTGAGATTGAGAAGTTGCGCGGTTCTGCCTTCCAGAAAATTAAGCAGACGCAGCAGGTCGCTCGCATCTCTGACCTCGGCGATGTCGTGAATGTCTCTTTCGATGATCGATTGAATGTAGTTGCGCCGCCAGCGATCCCCCCGAACGGGATCACGTTTCACCGACTCTGGATAACCACCCGTCACCAAGATGGCTGGCAGAGCAGAAGGTTTTGGCTTTGCTGATGCGGTGATCTCTTGCTTCAAATCTCCAGCTAAAAACACTTTCAAAAATTGGCCCGGCGCCCTCCTTACTTCCGCCTCGGTCAGCGGGTGCAGGTGAAGGCACTCCATGCGACCCGCAAGGGAGTCGGCCAAACGAGGCAATTGCAGCAAATTAGCTGAACCCGTGATCAGAAATCGGCCCGCTTTGCGGTTGGCATCGACGCTGCGTTTGATCGCCAAGGTCAGTTCAGGCACCCGTTGCACCTCGTCTATAGCCACCTGTTCGGGCAAAGCATCAATAAACCCCTCTGGGTCCTGCTGCGCGAGCGCAAAGTAGCCCATGTCATCGAGACTCACATAGGCGCGATCAGGCTCGCAAAAACGTGCAAGTGTGGACTTTCCACATTACCGGGGACCCAACAGACAAACCACCGGCGTGTCGGCCAACGCCGCTTCCACCGCACCAAGAAGATGGCGTGGTAAATGGCTCAGATCAGTCAACGAGGTTTTCATGCTCGGCAGATTGCAGCATTAGACCACGGCAGATTGCAACATTAAAATTCGGCAGACTGTAACATTTGTGCTTGGCAAATTGTAAACTGATGCAAAAAAGCATCAATACTTACCGTTTTGGTCTTTCCGTTACGAGAAAATTCGATCACGGGTCACATCCGAATCGAGGTTGAATAAACTTGGATGAACTGCGGTAATTTGGGTTGAAGAAAGGGATTTAAAATTCCTTCTCCTTATTTTTTAGTCACTCGCACGCGGACGAAACCTTTTGCGGCAGTTGTGGGGAGTGGCTGGGTGAAGGTGTGATCAATTGATTGAAGCCTAGAAAAATCGAACGACATCTGTTCTCTCTACGGCTTCTTGCCGGCACTTAAGGCGGCCGCAGCTTTCACGATGTATTCTTGATCTTCCTTGCTCAGTTTAAGGAACTCCAGATCGCTCATGCGTCCGTTTTCCAGACGCACACGAACCATTCCGAGACCGGGATCGAAAACTACCAACCTACCCTCGAAGGATTTTGTCCGATCGGCGTTGTGATACATCCGCAGTTCTCCGTAAGGCAAGTCCGCCAACCCTCCGTCGCTAGCCTTTTTCGCATTTTCCGATTCCGATTCATCCACACCTTGGATTCTCAGCTTGGGCGTGGAGTAGCTGTAGAGAAAAGCAACCGCCGCGGTGGTGTGGTTGCGGATATTGCCGCGATAATAAGAAAAATCGGCGTAATCACGACCCGGCAAAATTACATACGAATCACTGCCATGGCAACGAGCAAGATTGATCCAGGCTTTGTAATAATCTCCGACTTTTTTCTTCAGCTTGGTGTCCTCTGAAGCGTAAGTCCCAGCCCAGCCCCAAGTGAGCCCCATCAACGCGCAAGCATGGCCATCGGGCATGTCCTTGTAGGCGGCATCGATATTGGAAAGATGCAGTTTGATCATTTTTTCCGACTCCTTTCGCTCGGGAGAAAGCAGGAAAACCAAGTGGCCGAGACCAGATTTGTGCGAACCGCCGTTTCTCGTATTGGTTTTCCATTTCTTCCAATCTATCGGCCCGTTATTGAGAGTGAACTCGCCGCCGTAAGCGATGCTGCCCGCCGTTTGCGTGCCGCGATCGAGAAACCCAAAGCTTCGCTCGACCGTCTCCTCATCCATCTTGATCCCGCACTGCTTGCCTAGCTGCCATGTCATCAGAGCAAGGCAAGTGGGCCATTGCATCGGTCCATAACCACCACCGCCGCGGCTGAGAATCTCCGTGTATGGTGCGTGACCGAAGCCTCCTGCATAGAGGGCTTGATGCTTATCGAGCAGGGCTTGGTCAATGCCTTTGATTTGCTCGGATTTCCAGTGCTTAATTTCACCCTTCCACTGTGCATCACCGAGAAGGCCCATCGTGGACTCCAGAGTTTTCAGCACCGAGCGGTCGCCCGTTCGCAGGTAGTATTCAGAAAGCGCGATGCCCTGGAAGCCAAGATGCCATGACCACGTGTCTGCGTTGTAGGGTTTGTTCCAATCTAGCGCCATCTTTTTCCCAGCGCGAAAAGTCTTTTCGTCATCAGAACTCAGCATCGCAAGGATCGCTACGCAGCGCCCCTGCGAGTCGATCCCGCCCGGATTATCGATGAGATATTTGTAAGCGCGTTCCTTTAAAATTTCCGTCTTCTTGCAAGCCACGGGAAAGGTATCGGAAAAGCGCCCCAGCTTCTCCAGTTGCACGTCTATGTCCATGTTCTTGCCGGCGCGTTTCACCATCAACTTGAGAACACCATCGCCGCCCTCGCTATCCTCGATCGCCAGCCCCAGATCCTGCAATGGCCCCTCGATCCCGTGGTAGCCGCCCCCGAAAGTATGCGACGAAAACTTCTTCCCATTCGCCCCATAGACCTCGTCATCAATCTCCAAAACCCCCTTGGCTGGCGACTTGGAGAACACATATTTCACCACATAAGAGTTTTCCTTGAGAATGCCCCGTGCGCCGGTCGGACCCATATTTACCAAGAACCCGGGCACCTCCGCATCTGGACCCTCTTTACAAGGTTCTGTCCAGCGCCCTTGGTTTTCGGCATCCTTCAGTGCTAACGCCTCGCCTGGAAAAAAAAGATACACAGCTGCTAGGACTAACGCCGTCGCGGGATGAAGAAGTCGAGATTGTTTTTCTTTCATTGCCTAATTAACCCGATATGGGCAAACGCAAACCTATTTGTCGCAAATGCCCTGTCAAGCTAATTTCAAGCGGATGCACGGACCGCCATGGCGATTAAGTTAAGGAAATGATGACCCTTGGGAGCGATTCATGGTTCACGTATCACAAGTGATGAGGTGTCCCCGAGGGCACGGTTCCTGTTTGTGGCTCAAACCCATGACTACGCTGACGCTTGTCATGGGCTTTTATGAGTTGTCCTTAAGGGACAACAGAGCGATTAAAAATCCAATGCCATCACGTCCCTCGGGGACGATTCATTCTTAAAAGATCATTGCTTGTCAACTTTTTCCCTGGCTTGTTCGTCGTGAGGATTTCTAGGAATCATGATAGGTCTTTAGACCACCGTAGAGAAAGTAGTGTGCTTTCCATTTTCCAAAACTTTTCTCATCATTTTCAGAAACTATTGGAGTGGAAAGTTTATGTAAGAAGGTGAAGAGCGGCGCTGTTCGCCGAACTCTTCGATTACTCCTACTATATAACACAACATGATCAAAACCATTCATTGCCTCGCCTTCGTTGCTGCCGCTTTTATGATTTCTTGCGAAAAGCAGGAAAGCGCTGCTAAAACGGAACCACTCACGCCGACGAACGAGAGTGCGCCCGTTGCTAATACCCCCGAATCACTCGCTAAGGAAGTGGCCAGTCTTCAGGATCAACTCGCGCTGATCATGGAGTCGATCAAAGACGCAGCCACCGCAGAGAAAGCCATTGAATCAGTAGGTCCCGTAGCGGAACGATTCGCGGAGATCGGCAAGGTGATCGAAGGCATGGATAAAAAAACCAGCCCAGAAGTGGATGCGCAGCTCAAGGAAATTGTTAAGCCGGCGAAAGAACGCCTGCAAAACGCCATGGCCAAAGCGATGCCCATCATAACGGCAACCCCAGGACTTGCAGAAAAGATGCAGAATGCTATGTCCAAGATGAGTTCCAAGTGATTTGACGAGGGTTCATTGACATTTGTTTCGATACTGGTTTGGCTATCATTCCCAAGTCGCGAGAATTTTCTCTAGTTGGCATTTTTCTTAAGTTGGCACTTGCCATCATCTGAGGAGTCACCGATGTTCTGCGCGACTTGATCACAGAAAAGCAACGTATCCCATGGTGGATGTATCCGAATTTGCTAAGCCTAGATGCTCCGCTGGTGGCGGTGACGTGGATGTTTGTCTTTAAAAAAGTCTGGGATGTAAGCTATATCGAATCATGGGCGGTAGTCGTATTGGCGCTGGTCGTTTGGGCGATCTACGCAAGTGATCGCTTGCTGGATCAATACTTGCACAAAGAGCATAATGACTCACCGCGTCATCAATTTCACAAACGCCATCAACGGTGGTTTAAGATGGGCATCTCTATCGCGCTCATTTGCTCATTGGTGCTGTCGCTCTTTTTTCTCCAGTGGAGCATCATCCTTAGTGCCATCGCCCCGGCTCTGGCGGCTAGTGGATTTTTTCTGCTGTCGATCTTCTCACCGCCGAAGCAAGGAGTATCTCATGCAAAAAATCTGTTTGCTGGTTTCGCCTTCGCTTGGGGCGTGGGCGCTGGCTTGATCGGATTGATTCCGCAACTGCATTTCTTGCAGATGTTATTCTCCGCTGAAATATTGTGTTTCGGCATGTTATGCGTAATTAATATAACGGCGATTGATCTTTGGGTAAAAAAATCAGGCGGCACCGATCCCGATGTGGATGAATGGTCGTTGACCCTGCCACTCACGGTTTTAGCGGCATTTGCGATATTATATATGCGCTTTCGCTCTCACGATCTTAATAAGCCATTTTATGAAGCAATTTTAGTCGCGGCCGGTTTGATGTATGTGATCAATCGCATTCGTCATAAATTCTCCGCTGACTTGCTGCGTGTTCTCGCTGACGTGGTGCTGCTTTTTGCCGCATTTGTTTACTGGACAATTAGTTAAAAGAAGTTAAGTATTCCCCACGTATTATTTCTAAGCGAATCATGGTGCGCATTTTTTCAATCATCCTTTTGCTCGTTACCCTAGCAAATGCTGAGGTCCGAACGCTATGGCAAACGCTGCACGATTATAATACAATCGTAGAACCAGTTCATGATGGTCGGCAAGACACGCATAAGGTAAACCCCTTTTTATCCTACACCAATATTGGTACCGATTTCGGATTTTTAGGCCCTGCGGAAAATCAGTTAGGTTGGCAACCCGGTCAAATCGGCGCGACACTTGGCGATGGTCCATTTGAGTGGGCAGGGATATGGCACTCGTTATCAAGGCTCGCACGAATGAAAGAGAGCACTCTTAATTTTTCTGCCTGTTATCCTGCGCAAATCGCGCCCGCCTTCCAACCTAAAGTTAGTGCTATCCGTCTGGTCATTCGTGGCAAAGGCCGAGTGAAGATTGATTTAGTAGATGAAAAAAATAATCTTCTATGGTCTGAAGTGCGAGAAATTGATCATCAAGAATTCTCCCATGAAGTCTATGCACTGAAGACAGAAACGCTTCTTTCTGTAAAAATGCTCGAATGGATTGTTGAGCCAGGTTCTGATTTAGATATTGATCGAGTGGACTTTAGCATTCAAACACCCGACGTAACTTTCGATCAATGGGTGTTTCTCGTATCATATGCAAAGGCTCTCACCTGCTGGTCACCAGCTACTGGTCTAGTTCGTGATCGCGCTCACATTGACGACGGTTCATTTGATTCGATTTCCGCAACCGGTTTGTTTTGTTTGGCAACTGCGGCAGCCGCGAGTGAAAATATTGTGACTAAAGATTTCGCGAAGCAAGTGATGCATAGCGCTTATCGTGCCGCCACTCCACTACGTGGACCCTATCAACTACTGCCGCACTTCGCTAAAAAAAGTGATGATGGTAAAATTGCTATTCACGAAGGCACCGAGTATTCCACCATCGACACTGCTCTCTTTTATATAGGACTAATATTAAGTGCGCAGATTTGCGATGATCAAGAAATGCTCACGCAGCTAATCAATGACGTAAAAAAAATTCAGTTAGCTCCACTCATCACGCCTGATGGTTATGTATCGCACGGAGTGATGGCCGATGGAAAAACTATCATTCCTTATCAATGGAAAGATTGGGGTGGAGAAACTGCACTCGTAATTATTCTGCAGCACCTTGCAGAACCTTCATTAAAAGCTGCGATGTCAAAAGATGGCGTACCACATCAAGGCACGGGATTCATCGCAGAGATTCAATCATTGTTATTGCCTGACTTTGATTCTGAAGCCATTGATGCTATTTCTTTGGTCAATTGGAAACTTGTCCGCACTTCATTACTCACCGAGCAAAAAAGTTATCTATCAAATAACTTTCCTGAAAATTCTTTTGCAAAACAAGGCTTCTACGGCTTGTCTGCTGGTGAACAGAAACATGGCATGGGATATTTTGTCGGTGGTTCTGCTCTAACGAATCAGCTCTTGCTTCATCCACATTATGTGCTGATGTCTGCTGCTATTGATGCTAATCCAACTAGCGTAATTGATCTCTTGCAGAAAATGGAACGCAACAATATCTTCACGCCATGGGGTATGGTAGAAAATGTTTCCATCACTACTGGTGAGACGTTGCCGATGATTGGATCATTGAATGCATGCTTCGAAGCGTTAGGCGCATACCACTTACATAAGAAAATTTCTGGAGGAACAAATGCCATCTATGATGCTTCACGCGAGATCACTGAGATGCGCTCCGCATTAAAAATATTCTATCCATAAATTTTTCGTCAGAGAAAAAATTTACGCTAGAAAAAATATTTTCATGAATTCCTAGAAATCTAGTAGTTTGATGTTGACGTTTGTAAAAAATATTGTTAATTGATTTTTATCGCTCGTGCGACAAGATCAAATGACATTGATTCAAGAGTCAAAAAATCTAACATATTTCTCGGTTTTTGTTAGAAAAAACCCACTCGGATTTTCTCCGAGTCGTGACCGCGACGCTAACAAAATCAATGCATGCATCACGTTGCTGATTTCTTTTTTGTCCCATACAATTTTCCATTTTCCTACATGTGCATGTTTGTGCACTGGATCAAAATTTCTCCTGACAACTAATTGTCATTCGAGAAAAAACAAAACATAACCAACAACCAAATACACATATGGCCGCAAAGAAAGCACCCGCAAAAAAAGCACCAGCTAAAAAAGCTGCTCCTGCTAAAAAAGCCGCACCAGCTAAAAAAGCTGCTCCAGCCAAAAAAGCTGCTCCAGCCAAAAAAGCTGCTCCAGCTAAAAAAGCTGCTCCAGCTAAAAAAGCTGCTCCAGCTAAAAAAGCTGCTCCAGCTAAAAAAGCTGCTCCAGCTAAAAAAGCTGCTCCAGCTAAAAAAGCTGCTGCAAAGAAAAAGTAATTCGAGCAAGCTATCGTTCTATTTCCTGCTGCGAGAATCACACCTCGTGGTTCTCCAGCAGGAAGTTAGCGATCTCACAAGTGAGAGTTGCATGAGCAGATGTCCGCGCGCGGATCAATCTAGCCATGCGCTCTCACTTTTCGCGTACACTTCTAGCAAAGAAAAAATATCTGCTGGCGCCATGCCGTCACCACGCATTTTTTTTAGCGACATCGCATCATGACGCTTTGCCAAGCGTTTGCCATCCGCATCAATTACGAGAGCGTGATGAATATAATTAGGCTGAGGCAACTGCAACAATGATTGCAACATGCGGTGCACATGCGTCGCTGCTAACAAATCTTCTCCGCGTGTTACGTGAGTGACTTGCTGCACTGCATCATCGCATACCACCGCCAGATGATAGGAAGCGCCAATGTCTTTCCGCGCAATCACCACATCACCGAGTAATGTATGATCCACAGGAATCTTTCCATGACTGAGATCGTTAAAAAATAATGCGCCAGAAATCTTTCGTGCTTTTTCCGCATTCAACCTCCATGCATACGATTGCCCTTCAGCCGTACGTTGCTCACGTTCATGAAGTGAAATCGTTTTACATGTTCCTGGATAAAGTGGCCCTTCTAATAAATCACCTTGCTGTGGTGCATCTACCATTGCAGCAATTTCCCTAACAATTTCTTTGCGTGTACAAAAACAAGGATATACTACATCAGCACTTATCAACTGCTGCAACGCATCTCGATATGACTGACCACGAGAGGATTGCCGCCACGGTTCAGATGCCCAAGTAATCCCTAACCAATGCAAGTCATCTTCAATCTGCTGATAATATTCATCGCGCACTCTCGTGAAATCAATGTCTTCAAATCGCAACAGCATCTCCCCTCCCCGTTGCCGCGCATATTCAAAGGCCACTCGTGCCGCGTATGCATGACCTAAGTGAAGCTGCCCCGTGGGACTGGGAGCAAAGCGAGTAATTACTTTCACGTAGCTAAAAAAATCAACTTACCACGAAATAGAAAGAAAAATCGTGATACAAATTTTGCTTGTTATTTTTTAAGAAACGATACATAGCAGTCGGAGCAATAACTCTTTTCTGATCACATGTCTTCTATCAACGTACTTATCCATAATGCCTTAGAACATTTCTCAATTGAAACTCCGTCTTGGGGCTATGCCGATACTGGCACCCGCTTCGGCAAGTTCCATCAACCCGCCGCAGCGATCGATATGGCAGATAAACTCGCTGATGCTGGGCAAGTACATCGCCTCACTGGTTGCTGCCCAAGTGTAGCAACGCATGTATTATGGGATTTTCCTGACATGTCAAAAGTAAGTGAAGTCGCCGCTGCAGCCACTGCCAACGGTGTGCGTATTGGCTCGATCAATCCTAACGTATTTCAAGATCAAGAATACAAACTCGGCTCTGTGGGCAATCCAAGTGAAGCGACTCGCGCGCAGGCCACCAAACATATCTGTGATTGCATCGACCTCGGAAAGGAACTCCACAGCCACGCTGTATCATTATGGTTTGCCGATGGCACAAATTACCCAGGGCAAGATTCGATCCGGGCGCGCAAGCATCGATTTGAATATGCACTACGTGAGGCACATAGTCGTCTTGATGCCGATCAAGTTTTGCTCGTTGAGTACAAACCTTTCGAGCCAGCGTTCTATCAAACCGATATCGCTGATTGGGGCATGGCATACATGCTTGCGAAAACCGCTGGTCCACAAGCGAAAGTGCTAGTAGATACTGGTCACCATTATCTTTCACAGAACATTGAACAAATCGTCGCATGGTTGTTGGATGAGAACATGCTCGGTGGTTTCCATTTCAACGATCGCCGTTATGCCGATGACGACTTAACCCTTGGTTCGATCGATCCTTATCAAATTTTCCGCATCTTTTTCGAAATACATTTTTATGCATGGGAACGTGGCGGAGTTTATCCACATATCGAATACATGATCGATCAATCGCATAATCTTAAACCAAAGATCGAAGCGATGATTCAAACTGTCACCACGGCGCAAGAGCTATATGCAAAAGCGTCGCTTGTGGATTTTGAAGCCCTCATCGCCCATCAGGCAGCGGGGTGCATCATCGATGCTGAGATGTGTTTGAAAAAAGCTTTCAACACCGATGTCAGCGCTGCGATCCAAGCATGGCGTCATTCGCATGATCTACCTGCGGATCCACTGCAAGCTCATCGCGATAGCAACTATGAAGCGATAGTGGCAGCGGAACGCACGCAACGTCGCATTGATCTTGGACTAAACACTGGATCTAGCTATGCCTAACAATTAACCACATCATAACTGTCGTGGAAACTCTGCTACAACTTTCTGACATCAAAAAATCCTTTGGTGCCGTGCGTGCCCTGAAGGGAGTTTCTTTTGAATTGCTAGCTGGTGAAGTCCACGCTTTGTTAGGGGAAAATGGCGCAGGAAAATCGACGCTCATCAAAGTCATCACTGGCGCTCATTTGCCTGATGCGGGCAACATCCATGTCTGCGGCCACATCGTCCATAGCCTCACACCAGCCAAAGCTCAGGAGTTAGGAATCGCTTGCATCTATCAACAACCAGCACTTTTTCCTGACCTTAGTGTCGCGGAAAATATCGGCTTACGATTGAAAAAAATTCCTGCCTATGCGAAAATGGACTGGACAGGTCAACGGTCGCGCGCTGCCGAACTGTTAAAGCGAATCGGCGCAGAAATTTCTCCTGATGCAGAAGTCGGCACGCTATCGATGCCTGAACAACAATTAGTAGAAATCGCCTGCGCCCTCGGTTCCGGTGCTCGTATTGTGATCATGGATGAACCGACTGCTTCCCTAACGCAAAAGGAACAACATTTGTTATTTGCCGTAGTGCGTGACTTGCGTGCCGCTGGAGTGGGAGTGGTGTATATTTCGCACCGATTGGAAGAAATTTTTGCCCTCGCTGACCGTGTCACTGTATTGCGCGATGGCGAAAGCGTGGGCACGAATGCCGTAGATCAACTCACCGAATCGCAGATGATTCAGCTGATGGTAGGGCGCGAAGTCTCCGCCATCTATCCACCGGCAGAATGCGAACCTGGTGCCGTGGTGCTTGAAATGAAACATGTGAGTTGTGCCGATAGCGGTGTGCATGATGTTTCGCTCACGGTGAAAGCAGGAGAAATTGTCGGCATGGCTGGATTGGTCGGTGCGGGTCGCACGGAACTAGCGCGCATTCTTTTCGGCATCACGCCAGCAAGCGCAGGTGAGATTTTGTTAGATGGCAAAGCTGTTAGCATTAGTTCGCCGCGCGATGCCATCGCACATGGTATTGCCTACGTTCCTGAAGACCGCCGCAAGCATGGTGTAATTTTAGAACTGCCTATCGCCCATAATATTACAATGGCGATTCATCAGAAAATTTTCCCTCAGCATTTTTTACGAAATAATGCAGAGACAACACTGGCGATGCAGATGATTAGCGACCTAGGCATCAAAGCATACGGACCTGATGCACCGGGTGGCTCACTTAGCGGCGGCAATCAACAAAAGGTTAGCGTTGCCCGTTGGTTGGCAACGAAGCCGCGCTTATTAATCCTAGATGAACCAACGCAGGGTGTCGATGTAGGCGCAAAGAGTGAAATTCATAAAATCATCCGCGCGCTCGCAAAAGAGGGATTAGCGGTATTGATGATTTCCAGTGATTTACCAGAAGTGTTAGGGATGAGTGATCGAGTCGCCGTAATGCGAGGTGGTCAATTAGTATCGATTGTAGCAGGTGAAAATGCCGAGGCCGCCGAGATCATGGCTGCGGCGTTAGGCCATAACAGTAAGGAGGTAGCATGAAAAAATACTCACGTGAATGGATCGTCGCCGGCGCCTTAGGCTTGCTGATGTTATCACTAGCCATCGTGGCTCCGCATTTTTTCCAGATGCAGCCACTGCTGTCACGCATCACCTCACAAATGCCCGCGATGATTGTCGCCATTGGCATTACCTTGGTGATCATCTCACGACAAATTGATATTTCGTTAGGCGCTCAGTTTAGTATGTGCGCTGTCATCGCTGGATTAGTAGCAGCGGCAAAATTGCCCCTAGGAGTCGCCATCGCAGCGGCATTAGGCGCGGGTGCATTGATGGGAGCTCTGAATGGATTGCTAGTCGCGTATCTAGGATTGCCCAGCATCGTTGTAACATTAGCAACGATGGTTACTTGGCAAGAAGCACTGCGTCTTTGGCAACAAGGGCGATTGCTTAGTTTGCCAGAAGGCATTCAGTGGTTCGGCATGAGTCAAGCACAGGGACAAGCAACAGTCATTGGCGTGACGTGTTTGATTTTGATTGTATTAGCATGGGGCATGAAGCACCTCGCGGCAGGTCGATACATTTATGCTGTGGGTAGTGATGCAGAAGCAGCACGCTTAGCAGGCATCAATCCGAAACACACGACTTTCGGAGTTTTTGTTAGTATGGGAGTTCTCGCAGCAGTTGCAGCGGTGATGAATCTGGTGCAATCGCCACAGATTCAACCGAGTTGTGGCGATGGCCTAGAGCTCAAGGCGGTTGCAGCAGCAGTGGTCGGCGGCATCGCGATTCGCGGTGGTCGCGGCACGCTGTGGGGAGTGCTGCCAGGACTACTATTACTTGCCAACGTCAATCCAGCGCTCACTCATTTTCATCAACCACCTTATTGGGAAAAAGCCATTCAAGGATTAGTGATCATCTTGGCCGTGGTGGCAGATGGTCTGAACCAAAAGAAAAATTCGCACAGTTGAATCTTATGTCTCAGCAAACGAAAAAATTTAGCCTTGGCACGCTACTCGCCCGACACGAGTCGGTGCTGATGATGGTAATTTTGTTAGAAATATTTCTTTTCCAAAAGTTAGGAAGAAATTTTCTCGCAGGAAGCAATGTATCAAACATCTTTCGCCATTCGGTCGAAATTGGTTTATTAGCACTGGTCATGACGCCAGTGATTTTAACCGGCGGCATCGATCTTTCAGTAGGATCAATGATGGGTCTGTGCGCAGTAACATTTGGTATTCTGGTGAAGCAATATGAAATGTCACCATGGATTGCAGGGCTTGCAGCGGTGAGTCTCGGCGCGCTAGGCGGCATGGGAAATGCCTTTCTCATTACCAAGATGAACTTGCCGCCGTTGATTGTCACACTGGGTACTTTTTCTCTTTTTCGCGGCTTAGCAGAAGCATTGACCAAGGGGTCAGAGGCCTACTCAGGATTTTCACAAGGGTTCACCGACATCGGAAATGCCAATGTGTTAGGCATACCCGCACAATTATGGATTTTCTTGGCGGTGCTGGCGATGATGTGGATTTTAGCGCATCGCACCACGTGGGGACGCTCACTGCGTGCCATCGGATTTGCGCCTGAGGGCGCGCGCTATGCAGGCATTTCCGTAAAACGTAACACTGGAATGGCCTACATTCTCGCTGGTGCGATTGCTGGCTTAGCGGCAGTAATTTTAGTGGCTCGTCTTGGCGAAGCACGCGCCAATGTCGGCATTGGTTACGAGTTGTTAGCCATCACCGCAGTGGTGTTAGGCGGCACGAGTATCTTCGGCGGTGCCGGCAGTATTTCCGGAACCCTGCTCGGCTATGTAGCAGTGGCAATTCTCAATAACGGATTAAGCAGAATCACCGCGCATCAAATATTTGATCAACCCGTTTCCAGTGTTGCTCGCGAACTCTCAGGTATGCTCACCGGAGTGCTTCTATTAGTAGCATTAGCCGCTGGCGTACTGCTAAAATCGCTTGCTATCCGACGCGCTCGGCGTCAATCTCTCTCTAGTCAATCATCATAAACCAACATACCTATATGAAAAACATCCCATGGATTCTCACTTGTGCCGCTGCGATTTTTCTTTCCGGCTGCAATAGCAAACCGTCCAACAGCAATGGCAAACTCACGATTGGCCTTCTTCCTAAGAGCAAAGGCAATCAATATTTCGTCACCTGTGAAAAAGGCGCTCGCCTTGCCGCCGCTGATCTTGGTGCCGAGTTATTGTTCGATGGACCAACAAATACTGATCCAGCGAAACAAAATGAAATTGTCGAAAACTGGATTTCGTTAGGTGTCGATGTCATTGCCGCTGCCTGCGAAAACAAGGATGGAATTTCCACCGCACTGAAAAAAGCCCAGCAAGCTGGTATCAAAGTAGTCACTTACGATGCCGATGCGCAACCTGATGCCCGCGCATTTTTCGTCAATCAAGCGACTGCCGAGGGCATTGGCGATCAATTGATGGATACCGCCGCTACTCTCACGGGAGGCGAAGGCGAATTTGCGATCATCACCGCCACCTTGACTGCTGCTAACACCAATGAATGGATCAAGTACATCAAAATTCGCCAAGCAGCGAAATATCCCAATATGAAGTTGGTCGACATCAAACCTAGCGATGACCAGAAGGACAAAGCCCAGCAAGAGACAACCAACTTACTCAGTGCTTATCCGAATTTAAAAGCTGTGATTGCCGTGTGTTCTCCAGGTGTTCCCGGTGCCGCAGAAGCGGTGAAACAAGCTGGTAAAACTGGCACGGTAAAAGTCTTAGGTCTCGGATTGCCTAGCGAAAATAAAGCCTATGTAAAAGAAGGTGTCACCCAGGCAGTGATTCTCTGGAAAGTAGAAGACCTCGGTTATCTCACCGTGCAAGTCGCTGCCGCTGTCGCGCAAGGAAAACTCCAAGCTGGAGCCACAGAATTCGATGCAGGGAAGCTCGGCAAACTAGAAATCAAAGGCGATAATGTGTTACTCGGAAAACCATTTGTGTTCACCAAAGAAAACATTGATCAATTTGATTTTTAAGAGTTGTTCACGCTCTTCACAAATCCATTTCCTCCAAACTTCTCAGGAACGCAAAACGCTCTTCATCGGTTGGCTCACCGCCAATCTGGTCGAGAACTTTTTGCCACGCCGCATGATGTGTGACGTCCTCTGATGGATGATTTTTTAACGCTGCTAACATCCACGACAAGGCAAGAAAATCACTCAGCCACAAATGTGCCGTGGTAAACATGATTACGACCGCTTCTTCGGGACTTCCTTGCTCCACTTCGAGTGGACAAGTTAACTCGAACGCACGTGGATGCCCCATGATTTTTGCCACATAGGGATTCTGTGCTAATGCCACTTCTAACAATCTGTTAGCAGTGGCATCCTGCCATGCGGAGGCCTCTTCCACATCGCCCGATTGCTGGTAACGTTGTTCCGCTTCATCCGCAGCCAATAAAAATTGCAATAACGCACGATGATAACACACTTGCGTGCTGTCATCATCGGGAACTTGTGCCAGCAATTCCTCGGCCTCGCTAAGGTATCCTTCCATCACCGCAAGTGAAAAAAGTTTGGTGCGCGCTTGCCAAGGATCGCTACTATCAAGTTCCAGCACTTGTTGATAATGGACTTTTGCTTGAGAAAACTCCGATGCCATTTCACAACTTGCACCGAGGCCCATCATCGCATGGAGATAATAACTGGCAGGCTCTTCCGCCCACAACTCTGGATCAAGTTTCGCTGCCGCGATTTCCACTCCCATTTGCTGTTCTGCCATCGCAATGGCATCGGCAAAAAGACGCTGCGCCACTTGTGGATCATCGGCAGCTTCAGCCTGTTGCAACAGCGCGCGCAACTTCGCTTTCGGCGTTGCACACTCAGCTAAAAATTCTTCCACCGTGCGTTCCTTTGCCTGCTCACGAATCCAGCGCTCAGCCTCTTCGGCGGATTCAAAGGAATGATATTGCAAAATTTCATCCAATCGTTCGAGCCATTGTTCAATCTGTTGTGACATGCGTGTCCAGTGTTCGCCTGCAGGTGCTTTGTGTCAAGCAGTCAAACAACGCAAAAGATTTTCGCTTGGCTTAATGCTCGCACCATTGTTATGCTTATTGCGCGATGAATGACTTTTCTCAAGTAGAAGAAAAAATGCAATTCGCCCATGTGGCAAAAGCAGCGATTGATGCGTTTCGTAGAAATTTTCACGCGCTGGTTCGCCAAGAATCAGGCATGATCACGGAGGACAGCATCGACCCCGCACGCGGCCTTGCCGATTGGTCCACTTTGGGTCCTGTAGCTCCTGAGCCAGATGCAGAGTTGTTAGGAAAAGTGGCGGTGATCAAACTCAACGGTGGCCTGGGAACAAGCATGGGCTTGCAAGCTGCAAAAAGTTTGCTCGATGTGCGCGATGGCACCAATTTCCTCGACATCATGGTTCGCCAAATCCTTCACTTGCGTGAGGTCAGTGGCGAAAATGTGCGCCTGTTGCTGATGAATAGTTTTAGCACCAGCGATGACACCATGGCGCATCTTAGTCGTTACCAAGATGTGGGTTTGTCTGAACGCAGCGAAGTTGAATTGATGCAAAATCAAGTGCCAAAACTCGATGCCAGCACACTCGCACCCGTCAGTTGGACGGCCGATCCAGAATTGGAATGGTGCCCACCTGGCCATGGCGATCTTTATCCGGCTCTTGTTGGCAGTGGTTGGTTGGATCGTTTGTTAGCCGCTGGTGTCACTTACGCATTTGTTTCGAATTCTGATAACCTCGGTGCTGTGATGGAGCCTGCACTATTAAAATACTTCGCGGATAGCGGTGCACCATTTCTCATGGAAGTCACACGCCGCACCGCAGCAGATCGCAAAGGCGGCCATCTCGCTGTCCGCAAAAGCGATGGACAGTTGCTACTACGCGAAGTCGCGCAATGCCCTGATGCAGACATCGAGGCCTTTCAAAACATTGATAAACATCAATACTTCAACACCAATAACCTATGGCTGCGTCTCGACGCACTGCGTGACTTGTTAGCCAAATGCGATGGCGTTTTACCGTTGCCGATGATCGTGAATCGCAAAACCGTCGATCCGCGCGATAAAAAATCTACGCCGGTGATTCAGCTGGAAGTTGCGATGGGTGCTGCGATTGAATGCTTCACTGGGGCTTCCGCCATCGAGGTGCCACGTAGCAGATTTGCTCCCGTGAAAAATACAGCCGATCTATTTTGCCTGCGATCTGATGCCTACGAAGTCGCGACCGATGGTAGGGTAGTTCTCCGCGCAGAGCGCAACGGCATTCCTCCGCTGGTTCAGCTCGATGATTCCTACAAACTCGTCGATGCCATTGAAAACATCGGCATGCCGTCGCTGATCAACTGTCACTCGCTTACGATCAATGGCCCCGTGCGTTTCGCTGATGGTGTCGTCATCCGCGGCGACGCCAGTTACACCAATTTATCTACTACACCTGTAGTAATTGAGTCGTGAGCCACGTCGGCTATTTCTTTTTCGGCCAGCCCATCAAGCGATGCGTGAGCACCGGAATAAAAAAGATCGAGAGAGTTACTATCGACCACACGACTTTAAAAGTCATACTTTCAAGCACATGAGTATATGCTGATTGCGGGTAGAAATGCACCCCAATCTCAGCGAGTAACTTCAGTCCTAATAAACCCACGACCAAAAACGCGCAGGTTTCTAGAAATGGATATTTATGCATCAATTTGACAAACCCTTGCGCAGCAAAACGCATGAATAAAATCCCAACAAATACACCAAAAATAATCAATGTGTAATTTCCAGGGGCGATCGCATTAGCGGCAATTACGTTATCGATCGAAAACATTAAGTCCATGGTTTCCACGGAAGCGACAGTCGCCCAAAATGGTCCCAATAAACGCAATACATGTCGGTATATCCAGTTCCCTTGATGATCGACAGCTTCTTCCGCCTCTGTCTCAACATGTTCCTTTTTGGCAAAATGCTTGATTGCTAGCATTAACAGATAAAGCCCACCCACGGGA
Source organism: Akkermansiaceae bacterium (assembly GCA_903878115.1). Lineage (GTDB taxonomy): Bacteria > Verrucomicrobiota > Verrucomicrobiia > Verrucomicrobiales > Akkermansiaceae > UBA956. The sequence continues at coordinate 20,502 of CAIRGO010000138.1, forward strand.
CCAATCCACCAAATCGATACCAGCACGCCGACTAACAAAATACAGATACCACGCAGCACATAACCGAAGAGCAGACCGATGCGCAATGCCTTGCCGCGCTGATCCTCCGGCAAGCCCATCACCATCTGCGCCAGCACCGCCGCGTTATCCACAGACAATACTCCCTCGATCACAATAATCGTCGCCACGATTAACAATCCTGCTTTAATATCCTGTCCTAGTATTTGGTGTAGCCAATCCATCGGCGAATAGTGTACGACATCAACGTCGACCCGCAAGCGATTTGTTACTCAACATGTTGTTTTACCCAGGTCGGCAAGTTTTTCCAGATGCGGTGAAAGCCATAGCCACCATGCAGCATTTCATCAATGGCGGACTCAGCAGACCAATGCTGTCTGTGTATTCGGTAGTAGGCGCAAAATGCTCCGGTGCGATCAGATCCATGATGGCAGTGGACCAAAAAGGGACCATTTTCTGACTGTGAGATGACGCGCAAAAACTCATTGGCATCATTTTTATTAGGCTTCCAGGTAGGCGTCGCGAGATCAATTCGTTTCATCTGTGTGCCCGCGATTTCTTCAGTATCATCGTTATAATAGCGTAGGTTAATCACCGTTTTAATGCCCGCCGCCTGCAATTGTTTCATGCCTGCCGCAGTCGGTTGACCACTGCGATAAAGCTGCGCATCCACTTGGTGCAAATTCGGCACTCCTTCCATCGTAATTGCCGTAGCCCACTGCGAAGAGCGCGGAGCTTTCACCGCTGGATAGGTAGCGCACGATGCGAATATCAGCACAGCAACTAGCATGAAAAAATGTTTCATTTAGTATGATCCAGATGCTTCACTAAAAGAATAAGGCGCTTGATAGTGTCCGGTTTTTTCTTTGATCAATTGACGGACCAAATCATTCAGCAAAGCCGATGCTCCAAAACGGTAACGCCTGTTGTTCAGCCAATTGTCGCCGAGCGTTTCTTTTACTGCGATGAGAAATGTGATCGCTTGTTTCGCCGTGCGAATGCCACCAGCGGGCTTCATCGCGATTTCTACTCCGGTGGCGAGAAAATGGTCGCGGATCGCTTCTAACATCACTTGATTGTTGCCAAGTGTGGCGTTCGAAGATGTTTTTCCGGTGCTTGTTTTGATGAAATCGTTAGGTCGCAACACACGCATTGCTAAGAATGAAGCGGCGCGGATATTATCATACGTTTCCAGTTCGCTCGTTTCAAAAATGACCTTCAAGGTAGTATCACCACAGGCCTCGATCACCGCAGAAATTTCATCCTGCACCAGATCAAGTTCGCCGCAGAGGAAGGCACCACGATTGATGACCATGTCAATCTCATCGGCACCATCTGCCACGGCACTGCGCACCTCGGCCAGACGTGTTTTTAACGGAGCTTGCCCAGAAGGAAATGCCGTAGCCACCGATGCTATTTTCACTGCTGTGCCACCAACAATTTTTTTTGCATGTTTCACCATGGCTGGATAAACACACACGGCCGCCGTTTGCGGAATCGCAAGATCATCATGAGGACGCAGTGCTTTATGACAGAGGGATGCCACTTTCCCGGGAGTATCTTTGCCCTCTAAGGTCGTGAGGTCCACCATCGTCACGGCGAGATTTAGAGCAAACAGTTTCGCATTTTTTTTAATACTACGTGTGCCGTACTTCGCAACGCGTTCTTCAATACCCACGGCATCTACGGGGCCCACTTCATCCAACAAGCGACGAAGCGCCAATGAGTTGCGTGCTGACATACGAGCACTATGCGCTATGCGGCTCACCCTGCCAAGTCGCAAATCATCAATCCAAACTCATGGATATTTCTGTTTGCTTTTTTCGTACAGTCGAGGAAAATACCTGCATGCTACTCCGCATTATCACATGTTTATTTTTGTTCGTTACCTCTGGCAGAATGTTAGCGCTGCCCACTGATGAGGCATCGCTCGAAGCCGAGGTGACGAACCCACAAAAGCATCTGCAAGCTGCTATAACTGAATTGCAGCGCATCGCACCTCAGTTTCTGGCCAATGCAGAAAAGGAAAGAGACGGACCTGCTTTTCTCGCATTTCTTAAAAGTGAAAATGTCGCCCCCATCCTACTTTCCTCAGGTAGTATTGCTACGCCGTTCGATCAAACACTCACAGCATTGCGAAATATATGGCGTGCCGACGCCAAAGGACTTGACGATCCACACGAACTCAGTACCGCCATCGCGGTTGCGTTAACATTTTCCGATGCTTCGTGGCCCGCCGATAATGCATTAGCTCGCTATGCCTACTACCGTGATTCACGAATCAAAGGCCTGCTCCACCCAATGTTCGATAAACTCAATGCATGGGAAAAACGCTACGTGGTCCGCGGTGGAGGCAATGGCAGTTATAACAATAGCGGTGGCTGGGATGACAATGCGCTGACGTGGCTTCGCGACAATGTAAAACTACCAATGAAAGATTATACCGATGCCTGCTGGCAAGCTCCCTATCGCCTCAACAATGTGTATGGAGATTCCATCCACGGATCCAATTATTACCTTCCTTTTACCCATGTCAATGGAGCCAAACGCGTTAGGGATGTCGGTGGCGTCTGCGGATCACTTTCTCACTACGGTGCTATGGCTGCCATGGCGAATGGCATCCCTGCCTTGACGATGGGTGAACCAGGTCATTGCGCTTACGCCGTCCGCACCGCATCTGATGAATGGACACCCGCATACACTCTGTCGTGGGAACGCGGACTTCATTGCTCACTCTGGCCACAACGCACATGGACATCTCTGGTTCTTCAAAACAAAGTTCTTGCCGAACGATACGCGCATGAAAAAAGCTGCTCATTTGTTTGGCTAGCCCGTGCCTTGCAAACTTCTAACCCAGCTCTAGCCGAGTCCGCGTATCGTCTCGCTCTAGAAGCACAACCATTAAATCAACCCGCCTGGTTAGAGGCCGTAGCATTTCGCCAATCTCTCAAGCCCGACCTTGCTTCATGGCAGGCCATGCACAAAGCTGCGATCACTGCACTGACTGATTATCCTGAGGCAGCTTGGGAAGTGCTCGGCCAGATCGAAAAGTCTGCGATCCCGTTATTGCCAGAAGATCAAAAAATTAATTTTTTGTTAGACTATCATCGTGCCGTTGCGAAAAAAGATGGACCCGTCATGTGGCACTTTGAAAAATCTCTCGGCGATCAACTTGCCTTGCTTCCTGCTGACTCGACAATCCAACTTGCCTATTTCGAAGCCGTGCTCACGGAATTAAGCGCTTCGAAATCATGGTTCGCTCCCACCATCGCGTGGGGACAAAATCAGTTTACCAAAACACCCACTTCTTCAGACGCCTACTACGCAGCACTGGGACGAGCTTTTTCCTCACCCTCTGCAGCCGGCAATCCTGATGGACTGCGTTCGGCATTGCGCCCGGCGATTCTAGCTGCTGAGAAATCTAACAATGTTTCTGCCTTCCAAACTCTTGGCAAAGCGGGGATTTCTTTCCAACCAAAAGAACCTCTCAAACTCGAAGCGTTTCCAGGCGATCTGCTCAGTTCAGGTGGCATCATAAATCCTAGCTCTACCAGCGGTTGGGATTCGCCAGAAACTCATTGGGGAATGCTAGAGGCCACGGGTGGAAGTTTTCACACGGAAAAACAAGTCCATGCTAGCTGTATCGCCCGACTCGGCAAACTCGGTAATTTGTCCGGGATCATCATTGTCAACTCAGGCGGCGGCCAAAATGGTCCGCGACAAATCCCTCTTCAAGTTTCGATTTCCGAAGATGGCAAAACATGGACGAAAGTTTTTGAAGCAACCGAAAATGCCGAGATGTGGCGGATCCCACTTCAAGGAAAAGCACCGCGTGTGCAATTCATCAAATGTGAACGATCTGATGAACGCAGCGAATTTTTCCACCTTAAAGCGATCCTCGCCTACGGCAAACGCTTGCAATAATGACAAATTTATTTTTCCGCTTTATGAAAATTTTACTCTTTCTGTTAACTTGCTCTACCCTTTGCCACGCCGCAACACGCGCGCCTGACTACCCCACAGCGCTGGCGCAAAAAACCGATATCGCCGTATTGGTCATCGGCTCCGATTGGTGCCGCAGCGGCGATCCTTTTGCTAAAGCATGGGACAGCGACGCCCTCGCAACTGCCCTGCCACAGGACATCGTGATGCTTACCATTGATCGAAAAGAATTGCCCACCGAAGCTGACAAATCTCTAGCAGAATTAAACAAAAATTGCCCTCTTCCAGTGCGCAGTTTACCGGCACTTGCCTACATCGATCGCGATGGCAGACTCATTGGGATTCGCAGCGGCAAAGATGAACTCGCTTCACCTGAAGTTCTCATCAAAACGATACAAACATTTGCCACCATTCGCATCGAGCGTGATAAAGTGTGGAAACGCGCCGATCAAGTGCAAGGCATCAAACGAGCCGAAGCTCTTGGCGCTGGTCTCGACATCATGAATCAAGGAATCGGTCACAAAAAAGTCTATCAACCCATCATCGCCGAGATCACCAAAGCTGACCCCCAAGACCTCAGTGGCTATGCAGGAAAATTCAGCTTTCCGGGTCACGATCTTGCCCCGCAAATCCTTGCCAATTTTGTTGCCACGAAAAAATTTGCCGAAGGCGAAGCCGAGTTATTGCGTTGGCATCGCAACCCTCGACTAGATAACGAACAACGTCAGGAACTTCACGCCGCACGCTTTGCGCTCTATCAGAGTTGGCCAGAAAAAAATGAACTTGCCCGCAAAGCACTTGAGGACATGCGCGATGCCAATCCACAATCAGAACTCGGCAAATCTGCTGTTAACTACCTCGCGGCACTTTACCCCCCACTCACTCTGGCCAATGGCTGGACTCCTTCACACCTCAGTGCATCAACCACAAAATGGAAGATCGACGCCACCAAAATCATCACTGAAAAAGGCGACTATAGCATGACCTTTCTCTACACCAAAGGCGCTGATGCGCTAGTCATTCATGGAGCTCGCTTGGTGGATCGACAAGGCATACTCGCCAATGACGATCACGAGGGTAGCACCGGTTCGCAGCACAAGGATAACGTCTATCATTTTTTCTTAAAACGAAAACCAGCCGGCGATGTATTTCTGCATACCGAAGTGGAAGCAGGAAAAAATCACAATTCCACGGGAACATTTTTGTTAGAAAAAAAAGCTTCTTAACATTTGCATCTACCGTGATCGCGGTGATTCGCCCTGTGAATTGAAACTCACATTTTCTTTGGGCAACGGCGCGCCCTGTTGAATCCAAGCGCTTAGTAATTCCACTTTTTTTTACTCAATGCATGACCAGTAGACGGCATTGCAGAAATTTCATGATCAGAAAGTTTCGTCACAATCAGAAAACGACTCGTCTCAGGGGAGCCAGGCGCAATCAGTTTGTAGGGTCTCGATTTTCGAGACCCTACAGAAAAGTGTGTCTGAGGAATTTAGGTGGTGGGTAATTTAGTGAAGTATTTGTAGTTTGTCACTGGGTATTTCATGAGATTTTTTTCTTCGAATTCTTTAATGACCATGAAGGTGTAGTC
>CAIRGO010000139.1 GCA_903878115.1 Akkermansiaceae bacterium
ACATTTCAAGCATGGAGTAATGTCAACTTCCACCACCTCACATCGCTCCAACGCTTCAAGAAAAAGGACACCATCTATTCATTCATGTTCGGCATCGGTGATGAAGACACTGCTAAAAGCGCTGCACGTTTCGCAAGGCACGGCAGAACTTACCCCCCCACCACCATTCCAATACTCCCCGCCAATAGCGGCACCGTGCAACCTTCAAAGTCATCTTCGGCAATCCTACCCCCGCTGACCTAGAACCCATCTACGGCCTCCACGAAATCTACAAAGAAAACCACCAAGCACTCATCGCAGAAACCGAACGGTTAAAGGCCATCCGCACCCAAGAAGCTGCCGAACGCCTAGCCAATCCACCTGACCCTACGCCCGACATCATCATCCAATACTGGAACATCGAAAAACCAGCCACTAACACGAACCAAGAAGAGACGACAAAATGAAATCCCTCTTCAATTCCTCAAAACTTCGCGCCCTTAGCGTTTTAGCGGTTCACCTTCTTCTGCTTTCCTCATCCCAAGCAAACCTTGATGTCAACGCCAACAACCTAAGCGACTTCTGGGAAAAGCAATACAACAACGGCAACCTATTTCCTAACACCTTTCTAACCACAGCCGACCCCGATCAAGACGGCTGGAACAATCTGACAGAATCCTACACTGGCACCGATCCTTTTTCCTCCACTTCCCCAAATGGCTTCGTCACCACAGACTTAATACGCAGCCTAACTTATGGAGCATACACGTTAGAATGGCCCACCAAAATCGGAAAAGTCTATCAAGTTCAATATTCACAAAATCTAACCAACTGGTCAAACCTCGGCGACCCCATTATCGCCACCACCACCAGCCACAGCATCGGCATCAACGCGACCCAGCCCGACACCAGCGTCCCACCGAAATTGTTCTGGCGCGTCACCATCAGCGATACCGACAGTGACGGCGATGGCCTCACCGATGCGGAAGAATCTGTGATCGGAGCCAATCCCCAAGAAAAAAACAGCTTATTGGGAATTCATGATCATTGATTGGCTAAATACTTCACGGATACTCTCATGCAAAGTGGGTTGAACAACATTGATTTAAGCGATGATCAAGATAACGACGGCAGCACTGTCGCCGAAGAATATCTCAATGGCACTGATCCGCACCAAGCCGATGCCCCTTCAAAACAACAATGGATTATCCTTCATGGTGATGAAGAAGAAAACATTGAAAAACAACGCTCGAAAACACAAATGATTCCCGCTGGAGAAAGTGCCATTCTCATGATTGCGGTCGCTAGCGATGAATACCCCTACTACACCGACCCTGAAACCACGGATGATTTCGATGACACCATACGCTGGAATATCACCATCGAAAACAATCCAAGCATCACCGAACAAATTCACGTAAACGATTACCACATTGATTGGATTGTCGCAGATGTGAACCAACAATTCCTGCCAACCATAAGCAGTCCCGTACACTATAAGCTCGTCCAAGTGATCACCGCCCCATCCGATCAAGATCTAACCATAACGATAGAAATAGCAGCTACCAACATCGGAGACGGCGCACTTCCGAGTCACATAGCCTGCGGACTACTTCCGATTCAAGTGATTATACCGGAAATTGATGAACAAGGCGAGGAAATCGATGGCGAATACCTAGTTGCCAAAAGTCTCAAAGTGGCAAAATGGGAAAACGCTTTTACAGGAAATACTTACGCCAGCGGTGCCGTGATTGATGATTTCATTTCCTATAATCCGGATCGATTCTACGTGAAAGTGGGGAATGGTGCACAAATCGGCATTTCTTCGGTGGACGTGGAAACAACCGATCACGCCATTACCGCATATAATGATAATGCCGATGAAGTCGAACTGCGGCCATGGAAGATAACGCTACAGTGATATCCGATTCGATGATTTTGGTCTCCAATGATCATGATGACGACTATTCCGCATCGGGAGCTGGTAATGACGACGAAAAAAATGACCGAACCCACCGCACGCAGTTAGGCGGCAATCTTCGCGTATCAGCTATTACAATCAATGGCGTTAAACACCAGATCAACTTCAAGCTACCTGTCCCTGTGCGAAAAGTATTGGAAGTCGATTTCATAAGAATGAATGTAGCGGGAGTTCCACAACTCACTGCAATCCAGGACTCGGTCAAATTCATGAACGAGTATTATGAGCAAGTCGGCCTCAAAATCACAGGCGTGCCAAAGGAAATAGCATGGCCCGTATGGCCGGGAAGGCCAGAAGGATACATCGACCCATTTGACGAACCAGAGGGGAGATTTGTCGGGCCACTCACCGCAGAATACAAAAATTTTATCGATGAAACAGACTCTGATGGCATCAATCTGTATTACATCAAAATAGCAAACTTGAATGTCATGGCTATTGGATTAGCCATCACATCACGACAACTCTTGCTCGAAGAGGGTCTGGATATGAAATATACCAAGAAAGCATTTATTTTTCAAAATACATCTCTTACAGGATCTACTACTGCACATGAGTTATTGCATATTTTGGCTCACGATCCTGATAAGGAGGAAGACCATCAACAAAAATTCTTCAATCTTCTGGCTGTTGAAAATAACAGTAGCACTCCCGTCATGTGGAGAAAACGGAT
>CAIRGO010000140.1 GCA_903878115.1 Akkermansiaceae bacterium
CCTTCACCAGCATCGCCTCTGGAATGTGTATCCTTACCCGTATTCAGCCTGAGGGCGACGGCAACACACGTGTCGTTATTTCTTCACAGAATGATGCATTTGGTGAGATTGGCGTGATTCAAATACCAGAGGGATCCGCGATGGTGATTCAGCCACGAGCTCTTGCAGGCATTATCAAGAGTCAAGAATTTCCGATCCGGATCACAAGGCATTGGCGACTATTAAGTCTGCATGCTTGGCTCACATTGCAGCTAAGATATCTGGCGTTCCACGGTCCATGTCGATTGATCATCAAAGGATGTCGCGGCGTCCGCACGGAGACTCCAGATCCTGCCAAGCCAAGAATGATCAATCAAGCTGCGACCATCGGTTTCAGTGCGAATCTTGTATATAAAAATACCCGTTGCGAGACATTTGTTTCATATCTAAGAGGCAAGGACGACCTGTTCAATGATTTGTTTGCTGGTGGGCCAGGCTGCTTCATTTACGAAGAGATGCCCGCCGCAGGTCGGCGGACGGGCATTACCGGTCGAGGTATAGAAGGCATTGTCGATGCATCTCTCAAGGCATTCGGAGTCTGATGACGCACACCCCGAATCCAAAATTAAACAATTCTCTACTGGAAGCTGTCATGTTCATTTCACCTCCCCCGCTACATGCGCTCCGGCATCGTCAGAGCTGATGGCGCCCTAAGCCCCCTCCCTGCCCGGCGGATGGAAGTGGCGGACATGCCTGTCGGTCGCGCACAGCCTGAAATAACAGGCCGTTCCGGGTTATATGAGAATGACAAGAAGCACCTCGTATGCTTCCAAATCATCACATCATCATGTCCCGAACCCTGTATTCCCCACGCTTGTCCGACGACGTGGTCCGCGCGCTTTACCGCGAGGGCCAACGCCGCCGGATGCCGATGACCCGCCTGGCCGACGACCTGCTCCGGCAGTCGTTCCGCTCGATCGTCAACGAACCGGTGCTTTGCGTCTGTGAGGACGAGCCGGCGCCTGCTTCCACAGAGGAAGCGGACGCCGCCTGAGCATCGGTTGCAGCACCACCATCCAACCCTGAAGGCCCGGCACCCACGCCGGGCCTTTCTGTTTTCAACCCCAACAACCAGCCCCAAAAAATCATGGCTATCAAACTGATCGCAAATTACAGCAAGCGCCTCGGCCTGCCCGGCTACTCGTCCCATCAGTTCAGCGTCTCCGTCGAGACCGAACTGGTGACGACCGATGACGTGGCCGGCGAATCCGCGCGCCTCTATCAAAGACTCCAAACCAGCGTGGACGAGCAAATGCTCAACACGGGATTCGTCCCGCCCGCTGACTACGGCATGGATACTCCTGCCGCCCCCCAGGCAAACGGAGCCCAAGCTCCGGCTGCCAACGTTGCCAATTGGCAGCGCGGACCGGCCTGGAAATGCTCGGACAAGCAGAAGGATCTGATCCTGAAACTGGTCGAGGAGCACCAACTCGACAAAAACCAAGTCGAGGCCCTGGCCGTCGAACGCTTTGGCAAAGGCGTGCGCAGCCTCAACAAGATCGAAGCCTCCG